>NZ_LFJB01000081.1:0-86162 GCF_006658625.1 Bradyrhizobium sp. UNPF46 | reverse complement strand
CCGGCCTTCCCTGCGCGAATGGTTTTAACGGTGTCCTTCGTGCTCTCCTCGGGGAGCGTTGCACTATTGCCCCCGTCGCCTTGCGGGAATGCTGATGCGCGTGCCGGTCGGCCGCTCCATCACCGCAAGACTTGGCGCCAGAACCCCGGGCGTCGGGACCACACGACTTCTCCGTCCACGCACGTCCTCGCTGGGAATCCGGGGGGTGGCGTGTGCTCGCCCCCGAAGCCATGCGAAGACGCTGTCGGCGCCGTGTCGTATGCGCGGAAAGCCATTGCTCACGGTTGCCCGCCCTGCAATGCCCATCGCGCCGACGCCGTCGCGTCCATCGCTGCCCAGCCCGCGGTTCGTGACGATCGCGATCCGCCCCTTGTCTCGGGCCAGGGTGTTTCGCTTGTGCGACAAATCCGAATTTCGGTAAAGTGGAATATTTTGCGAGGCGGGGCTTGACAAGCGGTCAGTGCAAATTGACGGGCTGTTCTGCCCGACGGGCAACGGTCGATGTGAGCCGCGCTCGGAAGCGTCTTCAGATCTCGCACCCGCTCATATTCAATGCCTTGAGCAAGCCACCAAACGCCTTCAGCCGGCAGGGCTCGGGATTGCCTGCGGCCTTTGAGCGTTGAGGATTGGCGGCCTGCTTGACGGGGATCGCTCTTGGCTTCGGCTTGAGCTGAGCGGTCTCGAGCTTCTTCGGATCGTGCCGATGACGGACGGTCGGCTTCGGCTCGGACGAGCCGATATGGACGTCTTGCGAGGGAGCAATACGGTCCTCAGCCGGAGGTGCCTGTGTCGGCATCTCCCTGCTCACGGCGGCAATTTCAAGCCGATCAGCCTTCGCCAGCGCGCCATGTGACGCAGAAGGGCTTGTGGTTTGTTCGGCAGGCGGCTCGGCGATCACGGTGACGCGGCGTGGCGGAGTTCTCAGCTCCATGGCCGACAGCATCCCCACACTCAGCAGGATCAGGAGGCCCAGCAACGCCATTCTCAGCATAATGCGCCTCTAACCGACGTCAGTGCTGCAGAGAATTCTCCGCGCCAATGAGGCAACTTGTCGGCGGGGCGTCGGACCAGAGAAGATCATTTGCCGACAGGGTTAATTTCGGTGATGCCCTCCACAAGCGGAGAATGCTGCTGCGCGCGAGCTTGCCCGGGGAATGGCCAGAGGCCACTCACCAGAACTTCCTGATGCAGACGTCATGGGTCGACTTCTCGGACGGCAAGCCAGCCCCTCGAGAAGTGTCCTAAGCCTTTGCGTACATATGCGGGGCATTTCCGCCCATGCCGGTCGCTGCGGCGGCTTCGTCGATGGCAGCCATCAACTGGGTCGTGGCGGATTGTTGAATCATATGACCCGCTCCAGCGATGCGATGCAATTTGCTGTTCTTGATCTCACCGTGCAGTCTGACCGACTGCTCGTTGATGTCGATCAGACGATCCTCGTCGCCTGCGATTATAATGGTCGGGATATCGATCTGATCATAGGTCTTCGATGACTCAAACGCAGCGGGTATCATCAAGGCCGCTTCCGCCGCGCTGGCACGCATCTGCGATGGTCGCATCGCCATCTCCTTGGGGAAGCCATCGAACTTATCGGGGACCGACCGAGGCCCGAACATCTTGTGCAACATGGCTGGCCACAACATGCGGCTGAGGATCGGCGAGATCGTGTGGCTGATGGCATCGCCCACCCCAGGCATTGCAGATACCGAGGAGGCCGTTACGTCGGCGCGGGCGGTTGGAAAATAGTAGCCCGATGCCAGCACCAAGGCTTCGACATGTGACGGATGTCTTATCGCCAGCGCAAGAGCGACGGAAGCACCCCATGAATGTCCAAGCACGATTGCCTGCTTAACGCCTATCCGATCAAGCGCCTTCCGGATCAGATCTGCCTGTGCTTCGGGAGTCCAGATCACGTTCCGCGGCCGCGAGCTATGACCGAATCCGGGACGATCGAATACAATCACCCTGTAGCCGTTGGCCGCCAGGTCGATCAGCCCGCTGGAGTCGAAATCCTGGATCATGCTGCCGTTGCCGTGAAGGAGCACCAGGGGACGTCCTTCGCCGCGTTCCACGTAGTGCAGCCGCGCGCCGTCGATATCCAAGAACTGCCCACGGGGCGGGTTATCGCGTTCGGCCTTCCTGGCGAGGCGCTGGTTTACGATCGCTGCCACCCCGAGAAGGGAAGCCGCCGCGGCAAAGGTCGCAAGCAGAGGATGTCGTTGCAAGGCAACGACGTAGTCGGACGACAGGGAGGGGGAGCGTGTTCGCGCGAGAGCCATTTGCAGTACCTCAGGTGGTCTGCACGATGACTCAGGCAATTGAGAAATGTTGCAGCTCACCGTCAACGGGGGCGGTTGAGCTTTCGTTCCAACACAAATTGGAGTGACCTGGCGAGCATGCAGGAGGTGCGTTGTGTTCGCACCTGTCATGGGCTGCTGTCGCGTCTCGCAGGCGGGCTTTTCGCGCGGTTGAGTGCCTTACTCGACTACGAAATCCGCTCGAACGCCAGATCAACCGACCAAACTGGAACATCGACCATTGATTTCCGTTCAAGCCCGTTACGTCCTTCAAAGGAGCAACTTCTCATGACAAGCAACAAGAAACCCGATCAGAAGCAACCCGGCGAGAATCCGGATGGCAAATACCACTACAATCCCGGAAATATGGCTGGGAAAAAGCCCGGCGATGCGAAACAGACGAAAGATAATCGCGACGCTTCGCGTGAGCACAAGGACGAGGAAAAGACCGCCGACTAACAGTCGCTGATCGAAATCGGCTGTTCTTGCGTACTAAGTCGACCATGACGGGGAGAAACTCTCGCGAGGTTTCACGGGGAATCGGCCCATCGCCAGACACGCGCCTGACGATGGGGCATCCCGGGGTGGATGGCACAAACTGAAGGTGGCTTTCGTCTCCGTACGGCGCCGACCTGTGCTGGGTCGAGTGAAAGGCGGAGACGCTCAGTGATCCCGGCATGCGCGCGCGTCCAGCCGTTTTGAAGGTTGGGTGCTCTGCTCGCGACCTCAGTTTCCTCTGCAGCAGAGAGCCCTCGCTCCCGCCGAGACGACAAGGGAACGCTTCGTTCACACTCGATTTGCTTCCAGAGGGCGGCATTTTTCAAGGCCGCCGGCTTCATCGATGGATCGTGAAGTGGAGGCAGTTAAGGCGACTATTCCGGACGCGCCCGTCATAGCAGAGGGATCACTCCTTCGTGTGACGTCGAAGCAAGCCCGATATTTGGAACGTTGGGGTGGGGCGGGGCTTGGTCTAGCAGGAGGTCACCATGACCAAGATATCAGACCACGGCATCATGCGCGTACGGGGAGAAGATCAGCCTGCAGACAAGGAACGGGCTCAACTGGCCCAAAAAATCGAGCTCGGCCACACACGGCCTGTAGTTCGGGAAGAGGCGACCGACAGGGACTGATCGGCACGTCATATGGATAGCTATCGCGGGAGCCTGCGAGCAGCATTCGTCCGCCGCCCTAGCATGGAGCTTTCTGACGCTGCTCGAAAGCGGCAATGGCTCGATTGGAAAGCATCAACGTGCGGCTCTCGCCCTTTAGAATTTGAGTTTTGATGCTGTCCAGCAAGATTTCGGCCGCCTGCTGCGGGTCGGAAATTCCACCTGAGCGGTCCAGGAAGTCCCAAGCAATCTGAAGCGAGTTTTCGATGATAGTCGGGAGCGGTTCGGCCATGCTGGAGGAACGCCTCTGATGCGGTCCCGTTCCTTGCGTCGCAGTCCGGAGATCCCGGTAAAGACAGCTATTTGCAGATTGAGCGTCTATTGATCCCCTTTCGAGGGGAGATCGGAGGCACGGATGCCCCAGGAAACGTCTGTGAGCGCGCTTGCCATCTTGCCGTTCAGGCCGCAAGTTCGCGGAGCGTTGAAAGGATTGCCGCGGACGGATAGGGCTTGCGGAAGAACTTTGCCCCGTCTGGCAGCTCTGGACCGTTGATGAGATGACCCGAGACGACCAGAAGCTTTATCGGTGGCCATCTTTCCCGAACGGCTGTCGCGAGCCGAATGCCGTCCATCGAACCAGGCATCCTGACATCTGTGAAGACCACGCAGATATCCTGTCGGGCTTCAAGTATCCTGATGGCCTCATCGGCATTGCCGGCTAGGAGCGGATGCAGTCCTGCATCCTCGACGATGTCACTCGCCATCAGGAGAAGCATCGGCTCATCCTCGACCACGAGGACGCAAGTGCCGCGAGGCGAGCTTTGCTCAAGCATATCATTCCTTTCGCACGCGGAAGACGCCACCGGCCGGGACATCCCCGCAGTCACGCTCTTAAGCCGTCACGGCAGCCGACGTTCCGAGTGGCCGGCTCTTTTCGGACAATCTTCGCGGCGTCCCCAATGCGGCTGGCGATCAGCGGGAGGTTATTGGCTAGGCGCTGCCGCGGCTTCCATCGTGGAGCTCGCCGCGCTCGCGTCTAGCCGCCTTCCTCGCTCATCGCCGCAAGGCTGGCCAGTCGAATAAGGCTGGCCAGTCGAATGCCGCAGCGCTCTTCCTGGCTTGACTGATCATTCGCGCCGCAATCGGATCGAAAAGCACGTGCCTGTGTGCTCGTCGGATGTCACAGAAATCTCGCCGCCATGAGCTTCGACGATCAATTTTGCGATGTAGAGGCCAAGACCCAGGTGAGTGCCGTGCACGGACGGGTTTTCAGCATCCTGGCCTCGCGTCCAGGATTGGAAGATCGATCTTTGAGTCTCAAGCGGGATTGAAGACCCAAGATTGTGCACGTTGATCGTCACGGCATCTGGATCGTTGCCTGCAACAGTCACCGTGATCGGGGTCGCTACGTCGCTATACTGGACGGCATTGCCCATCAGGTTGGATAGCACCTGTCCCAGGCGAGCAGGGTCGCAGGAAACCAACGGATCACCCTCATGCGTGACCTGAAAGTTCCGATCTGCGTTGACGGAGCGAAACTCATCCGCGATTTCCTGACATAAGGCCGCAACGTCGTTCTTGCTCTTTGTAACAGGGATCTGAGTGCCGAAAGATGAGCGCGTGAGATCGAGCAGATCGTTCAGAATTTGGGTCGCCCGGCCTGCCGCCAGCTTGATCTCCGAAACGACCCTGGCCTGCTTTGCGTCGGTTGTTCCAGATCGCTCGATCCACTGGGCGCCCATCGAAACGGCGCCCAGGGGATTGCGCAAATCGTGGCCAAGGACCCCCAGAAACAGATTACGCGAGTCATTTATCGTCTTTGTATAGTGCGCCACCGATTCCGTTACGGCCTGATCGATCGCCTCGTTGAACCGCGTCAAATCCTCGATATCGGTATCGGCAAGGATCCGATGGTGCGCAACCCACTGCTTGACGACGCTTGCACGAAGCGCCCTGTATTCCGAGACCATCTGATCGATGTCAAAGCCGTCGGCGAGACGTAGAGCGGCATGAAGCTCAGCGGCGCTTTGAGAAAAGGCGTTATCTTGCGCGCCGTCGCCCCGCGATTTGTCCAACCTTTCCCGCGGGGTTTGTACGGTTTCGAGGTCGTCCGCCACAAACCCGAGAAGATCGACGATATGATCCTCCAGAGCCAGCTTTGACATCTTGTCGCTGGCCGGTGACAGGGTTCGAGCGAACTCCGTCCATTCTTTCACGATAGGGGCGTGGTTGTGTCGAATGAAGTCAGCCAGGCGTTCATACTCTCTCCGCCCGGTAGAACTGCTCAAAGCGAACTCCCCCAACGAGATGAGTGCAAGCCACATCCAGCGCGCATCTGCCTGCGGTCCGCAACGCCAAACTTTGAGTATAGCTACTGGCCGTCCCCGTCACAACCACGCTGCCGCCAGAGGCGACGAGGCATTGCAAGACCTAGCTGAGGTTTGCAGGCCGGTGTGGAACCGGTGAGGTGAAAATTCGCCGGCGAGACCCTGCGCGCCTCAGATCACTCCCGCCAGCCTCAGCCCCACACCCGCCGCGCAGCTTCCCGCCAGCACCGTCAGCATCCCCAGCTTGAACCGGAAGATCGCGGTGGCCGCCGCGATGGCCAGCAGCAGCGCTGGGATATCGACGCTCCTCAGCACGGGCATATCGAAGTTCAGCGGAAAGGCGTGCACCGGCACGGTCTCGCGGAACAGCGTGTGCAGCGCGAACCATATCGAGAGGTTGAGGATGACGCCGACCACGGCTGCGGTGATTGCACTGAGCGCGCCGGCGAGGCCCGTGTTGCCGCGCAGGCGCTCGATATAGGGCGCGCCGACGAAGATCCAGAGGAAGCAGGGCGTGAAAGTCACCCAGGTCGCGAGCAGCCCGCCGAGTGTGGCCGCGAGCATCGGCGACAGCCCGCTCGGGTCGCGATAGGCGGCCATGAAGCCCACGAACTGCAGCACCATGATCAGCGGGCCCGGCGTGGTCTCGGCCATGCCGAGACCGTCGAGCATCTCGTGCGGCTTCAGCCAGTGATAATGCTCGACCGCCTGCTGGGCGACATAGGCCAGCACGGCATAGGCGCCGCCGAAGGTGACCAGCGACATCTTCGAGAAGAACAGCGCGATCTGGCTGAACACGTTGCCTTGGCCGAGCGCGAGCAACAGCACGGCGACCGGCACCAGCCAGAGCGCCAGCCACAACGCGCCGACGCGGATCGCGCGCGCGGTGTTGGGCTTGACGTGATCGGGGACGGCCTCGCCGAGCATGCTGTCGATCGCGGCGCCGCTCCCGCCATGGCCGTGACCGGCCGGCGCGAACTCCGGCCGGCCGCTGCGCGCGCCGGCATAGCCGATCAGGCCGGCGGCGATGATGATGATCGGGAAGGGCACCGCGAAGAAGAAGATCGCGACGAAGGCGATGCCTGCGAGCGCGATCATGACGCGGTTCTTCAGCGCGCGCTTGCCGACACGCACCACCGCCTCGACGACGATGGCGAGCACGGCGGCCTTCAGGCCGAAGAACAGCGCCTCGACGAAGCTGACGTTACCGAAAGCCGCGTAGACATAGCTGAGGCCCATGATGGCGATGATGCCGGGCAGGATGAACAGCCCGCCCGCCATCAGCCCGCCCTTGGTGCGATGCATCAGCCAGCCGACATAGGTCGCAAGCTGCTGCGCCTCCGGGCCCGGCAGCAGCATGCAATAGTTCAGCGCATGCAGGAAACGGCCTTCGGAGATCCACTTCTTCTCCTCGACCAGGATGCGGTGCATCACCGCGATCTGGCCCGCGGGCCCGCCGAAGCTCAGGCAGGCGACGCGAAGCCAGACGCGAAACGCTTCGTTGAAGCTGATGCCGTGACCGGCATCAGCTCCTGCTTGGACGTTACGGGTGTCCATTACGCCTTCACCTTGTTGGTCGGCCAATTGTGGGTCTCGGCCGTCGCATCGCGGCACCAGCGGTAGAAGGCATCGTACAGCGTCATGCCGGCCTCGAGCTGTTCGAGGTCGTCGTCATACATCCGTGACAGCCCGAGCGAGGCCGCGAGCAGTCCGGGTGCCTCCGGGGCAAGATCCGGCCGCGCGGTGTCGGCGCCGCGCACCAGCGTCGCGAGCCGGAGCAGGGCCGGGGTGGCGATGCCGAACTCCTCGATCATGACGTCGAAGGTGCAGAGCTCGCCGCGGTGGCTCCAGAACACGTTCTCGATGTCGAAGGGGGCAGCGTTGAAGCGCTCGCCGACCGCGACCACCTCGGAGGGCGCGACATAGAGGAAGACCGCGTTGGGGTCGACGAAGCGGCGGATCAGCCAGGGGCACGCGATGCGATCGACCTTCGGCCGCGCCCGCGTCACCCAGACGGTGCGCCCCTTGGCGTCGCGCGGCGGCAGCTTGCGGGCGTCGACCAGCGGCAGCTTGGCCGCCTTCCAGCCCTCAAAGCCGTCCTCCAGGGTTTCGGCCTCGGCGCCCAGCTGCCTCAGCCAGGCGGCCGTGCCCTGTGCGAGCTTGGCGCCGCGCAGGCAGGAGACGACGGCCGAACGGCCGGCAAATGCGCCGCCCCATTCCGCGACGGTCTCGTGGCTGAGCTTGATCGAGCCGGGAATCAGCCGCCTGTCGGCGGCGAAATCCTCCTCGGTGCGGACATCGATCAGGACAGGAGCATTGGCCGTGCCGATCAGGCGCGCCAGTTTGTCGGATGATATGGTCGTGAATGTAGACATTTTGCGTCCTCGCAAGAAACAGACGGGACGCGATACTTGGGCATGTCGCCTCGTGGGGAGATCGCTCAAATCCCCATGGCGCAGATTACACCGAAACTAAGAAGCACTGTCAATCCGGGGGGCGGCCGGACCTTAGAAAAGTGCTGCCGACCGGTCTATAATGGCCTCAACAGATCTGAATCTCCTGGAGAATTCGATGCATTCGCATTCCATCGAGCAATGGACCCATGACCACGCCTTCCTGGGCGAGAAGCACGACGAGAACGAGCGCCGCACCTGGCTCGTCGTCGTCCTGACGCTCGTCATGATGGTCGGCGAAATCGTCGCCGGCTCGCTGTTCGGCTCGATGGCGCTGCTCGCCGACGGCTGGCACATGGGCACGCATGCGGCCGCGCTCGGCATCGCCGCCTTCGCGTACCGCTTCGCGCGGCGGCATCTGGGCAATGCGCATTTCACCTTCGGTACCGGCAAGTTCGGCGACCTCGCCGCCTTCGCCAGCGCGATCATTTTGGGATTGATCGCCGTCGAGATCGCTTATGAGAGCGTGCTGCGACTGATGAATCCGGTGCCGATCGTCTATGGCGAGGCGATGGCGGTGGCCGCGCTCGGCCTTGCCGTCAACCTCGCCAGCGCCTGGCTGCTGCGCGACAGCCACGATCATCACCATCACGGCCATGACCACGGCCACGGCCATGCGCATGACGATCACGACGACCATGACCACGATCATGATCATGATGGCCGTCATCATCATCACGACAACAATCTGCGCGCGGCCTATGTGCACGTCATGACCGACGCGGCGACCTCGGTGCTGGCGATCGCCGCGCTTGCGGTCGCGATGACTTCGGGATGGGTCTGGGCCGATCCCGCGGTCGGCCTGATCGGCAGCGTGGTGATCGCAAGCTGGGCATTCGGCCTGGTCAAGTCATCGGGCGCGGTGCTGCTCGACGTGCGCGCCGACGAGAAGCTGGAGCGGGTGATCCGTGCGCGCATGGAGGCCGGTGACGATCGCGTCACCGATCTGCATCTGTGGCAGGTCGGCCCCGGCCATTGTGCCGTGCTGCTCTCGGTGGTCTCGGACAAGCCGAAGCCGCCGGCGGTCTACAAGCGGCGGCTCGCCGGGTTGAAGGGCCTCAGCCACGTCACGGTGGAGGTCGAAACCTGCCCGCATTGACGTGACCGGCGGGAATTCTGCGAACGGGCCGGGGTTGATCCTCGGTCACGGCCGTGTGGCTGAAAGGGAGGAATGATGATGCGCAGGACCAGGCTCGCTCTCGCCATGGCTGCACTGGCGCTGTCAGGCGCCCCGGCATCGGCGCAATCGACCGGC
The DNA here is from genome assembly GCF_006658625.1 of Bradyrhizobium sp. UNPF46. Classification (NCBI taxonomy): domain Bacteria; kingdom Pseudomonadati; phylum Pseudomonadota; class Alphaproteobacteria; order Hyphomicrobiales; family Nitrobacteraceae; genus Bradyrhizobium; species Bradyrhizobium sp. UNPF46. Next base: position 76,721 of record NZ_LFJB01000081.1, on the reverse strand, counting down.
GTCGAAAAACTCTACGTGCTCAATTGCGGGGAGGGCACCGCGGGTGACATCTCGCGCTGGACGCCCGGGTTGAACGAAGGCAAGACGATGGACTTCGTCGACACGTGCTATCTGATCAAGCACGCCACGGGCTGGTTCCTGTGGGACACCGGCATCGCCGATTCCGTCGCCGCGATGCCGAGCGGTCTTGTGCCCGCCGATCCCAAGGCCGTGACCTGGCGCCGGCCGAAGACGTTGCAGGCGCAGCTCGAGCAGCTCGGCGTCAAGCCCGACGACGTCAAGGCGATGGCGGTCTCCCACACCCATCCGGACCATACCGGCAATGTCGAGCTGTTCCCGCAGTCGATGCTCTACGTGCAGAAGGCCGAATATGACTGGCCGGGCGCCAACAACGCGCCGCGCTTCAAGCCCTCGCATCCCGTGGAATTGCTCACCGGCGACAAGGATGTGTTCGGCGACGGCAGCGTGACCATCCTGTCGACGCCCGGCCACACGCCCGGGCACCAGTCGCTGCTGGTGAAACTGTCCAAGACCGGCGCGGTGGTGCTGTCGGGCGATGCCGTGCACTTCAAGGACAATTGGGATAACCGCCGCGTCCCCAGCATGAATGTCGACAAGGACCAGACCGCGGCCTCGATGCAGAAGCTCGCCGACACGCTCGCCAAGGAGAAGGCGCAGCTCTGGATCAACCACGACAAGGCCCAGCGCGACAGCCAGAAGCTGGCGCCGGAGTTTTACGACTAGCGCGTCGGCCCCTGTTGCCACACCGGTGGCAGCAGGGCTGTGTTAGCCCCTCGCGAAAAGCTCCGCGACAGGAGACGAAGCGTGGGGGAGTGGCTCGGGGTTGCGATCGCGCTGGTCTCGAGCAGTCTCGGCGGGACTGCGGCGGCGATCACCCGCTATCTCGTCGGCGGCGCCGATCCGATCCTGCTGGCGATCCTGCGCTGGGGCATCGGCTTTATCTGCCTGCTGCCATGTGCGCTGATGCTTCGCGTGCGGTGGCCGCAACGGCGTGACTGGCCGGCCGTGGCCGGGCTCGGCATCTGCTTCTTTGGCCTGTTCTTCATCCTTTACAACATCGCGGTGTCCTACACGACCGCCGCGCGTGCCAGCCTCGCACTGGCGACGTTGCCGCTCCACACCATGATGGTCGGCGCGATCCTCGGCGTCGAGCGATTGTCGGCGCGCAAGATCACCGGCGTCGGCATCGCCGTGCTCGGCGTTGCTGCGGCGCTGGCCGCCGGCCTAGCGCAAAGCCCGCCGGGCGCCTGACGCGGCGAGCTGATCATGACCGGCGCGGTGTTCTGCATGGCGTTCTACAACGTGCTGTCGCGGCCGCTGATGCAGCGCTCCAGCGCGCTCGGCTTTCTCACGGTGGGCATGGGAGTGGGGGCCGCGGCGCTGGTGCTGGCGGGGCTGGTGAGAGGCAGCTTCGCGGCGCTCGATCACTTCACGACGGCGCAGTGGATCGCCGGCATCTATCTCGGAATCGGCGGCGGCGCGCTCGCCTTCATCCTCTGGGTCACGGCCTTGGGGCGGGCGACGCCGACGCGGGTTGCCAATACGATGACGGTCAATCCGATTGCCGCGGCATTGCTGGCGGCGCTGCTGATCGGCGAGCCGATCACGCCAAATCTTCTGGTCGGGTTGGCGGCGGTGTTCGCCGGCATCTGGATCGCGACCGGCGAGGCGAAACCGGCCTAGCTTTTCGGCGCGGTCGCTGCGGCCGGGCTCGTCTCCGGCGGCTTCTTCGGCTTCAGCGTGCCGGCGTAGAACGAAACCAGCCACACCAGGATGATGGCGAGGAGATAGACGCCCCAGGCCTGAGGCGGCGTGGTCGCCCAGCGCAGGAGTCCCTTGAATGTACGGGGCGGGCTGTTGTCTTGGCTCATTGCCCGCTTGTGCGCGAAAGCCGTCGCGCGGTCAATCCGGCTGCGGTTTGGTGCGGATCAGGAACAGCGCCGCCAGCGCCGACAGGCTGAGCGCGGACGAGACGATCAGCACCTTGGCGCCCATGAGGTCGATGAGCAGGCCGAAGGCCAGCGGCGCCACCGCCTGCGCCATGCGTGCGGGGGCGCCGATGATGCCGAGACGATAGCCGAAATCCTTCGGGCCGAAGATCGACAGCGGCAGGGTGCCGCGCGCGATCGTCAGGATGCCGTTGCCCGAGCCGTGGAACAGCGCGAACGCGCTCGCCGCAGCGCCGCCGAAGACGGCCACGATCACGGCGCCGATCGGGTGGGTGAGGCAGGCAAGCCGGGTCGACCACAGCGGATGGAAGCGGCTGAGGAAGCCAGCCTCCAGCATGCGTGCACCGACCTGCGCCGGCCCGATCAATGCGCCGGCGGCGATGGCCTCGGCCGGCGTTGCGCCCGTCGTCTCCAGGATGCGCGGGAAATGCGCGGCCATGGCGCCGGTGACGGTCCACACCGCCGCGAAGATGAAGGCCAGCAGAAGCATGGTGCGATCGAGCGGCACATGCGGCTTCTCGGCCGCGGCAGCCGCTTGGCTGGCGCCCTTGATCACCGGCAGCATGAAGAAGTTGAGCGGCAGGCCGATCAGGACGTTGGCGGCCGCCCAGGCAAAGCAGGTGTCGCGCCAGCCGATATGCGACAGGCCCCAGGCCGTGAGCGGCCAGCCGACGGTGGAGGCAAAGCCCGCCATCAGCGTGATGCCGGTGATGGGCCGGCGCGCCTCGGTGCCGTAGATGCGCCCCAGCGCGGCGAAGGCGGCATCGTAGAGCCCCATCGCCATGCCGATGCCGAGCACGAGCCAGGCGAACACCATCACTGCAACGGACTGCGAGAGCCCAAGGAGCGCGAGCCCGGCGGCGATGGTCAGGTTCGAGGCCGATAGCACCTGCCGTCCGCCGACGAGGTCGATCTGCCGGCCGATGCGAGGTCCGAGCATCGCCGAGATCACCAGCGAAGCCGAGAACGCGCCAAAAATCCAGTTGGAGGAGACGCCGAGATCGTGCGCCATGGGATCGGCGAGCAGCGCCGGCAGATAGTAGCTGGAAGCCCAGGCCAGGGTCTGCGTGGTGCCGAGCGCCAGGATGATCGGAAGCTGGCGCTGGCTCATATCGCTGCATGTCGGGTCGGCGGTGTCATCGGTTCCATTTGCAGCGTGCGGCGTGAGTGCGTCAACAGCGCCTGCGGCATATTCGACCTGCTGTAGGCGGGAGCCTTTGACGCGCGGCGATGTGCATGGACTTCCGCTCGTCGCGAATGCACGCCATAATGGCGCATGCAATTGACCTCGCGCCTTGCGCTGATGAACTGGCTGACCGGCCAGGGGCTCACGGGCCTGCCCGAAAACGAACTGCTCAGAGGCTTCTGCGAGCGCTGTCGCGCCGAGGGCCTGGAACTGTCGCGCGCGCTGGTCGTCATCGACACGCTGCATCCGATCTATGAGGGCCGCGGCTTCCGCTGGAGCGATCGCGCCAGCAACGAGAGCGAAATGTTCGAATACGGCTCGACCGCCGACGGCGACGCCGCCAAGAGCTGGCGCCGCTCGGTGTTCTTCCACATGCTCGAGAATGGCCACGACGAGATGGTGATCGATCTCGCCGACGCGCCGTCGATGGACTTCTCGCAGATCGGCGAGCTCGCCGAGAAAGGCCATAAGCACTATCTGGCCTTCGTGCACCGCTTCGGCGAGAACGGCGCGCTCGGGCTGATGGACTGCCTGTATTCCTGCTGGACGACGCGGCGCGACGAAGGATTCGATGAGGCCCAGCTCGAGGCCATGCGCGATCTCGTGCCGGTGCTGGGTCTTGCGATCAAGTCGGCGCAGCAGGTCGACATCGTGCGCACGCTCGGCCGCGTCTATCTCGGCCGCGATGCCTCCGCGCAGGTGCTGGCCGGGCGCATCTCGCGCGGCGTCACCGAGCGCATCAACGCCGTGCTCTGGTACTCGGACCTGCGCGGCTCGACCGGGATCAGCGAGAGCATCGGCCCCGACGAGATCATCCCGTTCCTGAACGACTACGCCCAGGCCGTGATCGAGGCGATCCACGATGCCGGCGGCGACGTGCTCAAGCTGATCGGCGACGGCGTGCTCGCGATGTTCTGGGGCGAGGACATGGCGGACGCGCGGCGCGCCGCACTGCGCGCCGAGCATCTGTTCCGCAAGAATATCGCTGCGCTGAATGCCCGCCGGGCGGCTGAGGGCCGTCCGACGACGTCGGCCTATATCGGCCTCCATGTCGGGGAGGTCTTCTACGGCAACATCGGCAGCGAGGACCGGCTCGACTTCACGGTGGTCGGCCCCACCGTCAACGAAGTCAGCCGCATCGCCTCGATGAGCCGCTCGGTCGACCGCGAACTCTTGGCGTCATCCGAATTCTACAAGGGCCTCGATGCCGCCGGCCGGCGTTATCTCGTCTCCACCGGCCGCTACGCGCTGCGCGGCATCGGCCGCGCGCAGGATCTCTACACGCTCGATCCCGAGGTCGATGCGAGCGAGCCGGTGACGGGAAGCTACGAGCGGTATCTGGCGAATTAGCACGGATAAGCTGTGCGCAATCTCGTGCCCCGGACGCAGCGCAGCGCTCCTTCAGCGATGCGCTGCAGAGCCGGGGCCCATGTCGCAGAGGAGCTCGCGGCTTCTGGGTCCCGGCTCTGCGCAGCGTTGCTGCTTGTCCGGGACACTCCGCTGTGCTCGCAATGACGGCTGTGGCTAACACCTCACAGCCGCTTCATCCCCGACCATCGCCGGCTGCCGGTCCAGCGCCACCGCCGGCGACAGCCAGATCACCAGGGCCTGCATGCCGAACACGGCGACCGCAAGATAAAGGCACGCTTCCGCGCTCCAGAGCCCGCCGACGACCGCGCCCAGCACTGAACCGAGCGGGCGGGCACCGTAGCTCATGATGTTGATGGCGGAGACGCGCCCCAGGAGGCGCGGCGGCGTCACCGACTGGCGCAGCGTCGTGGTCGAGATCACCCACAGGATCGGGCCGACGCCGAGCAGGAAGAAGCTCAGGGCCGCAAGCCACGGCGAAGGGATCAGCACCGTCAGCGCCATCACCACCGCGGCGACGAAGCCGGTGACCGGGCCGAGACCGACCACGGTGCCGAAGGCGATGCGCTGCATCACGCGCGTGGCGAGCAGCGCGCCGATCACCATGCCGACGCCGTACATCGTCAGCACGGTGCCGACGCCCGCGGCGGTCAGGCCGAGATGGCGCACCGCGTAGGGCACGAACACGGCGATCTGCAGGAACCAGCCGGTGTTGAAGATGAACTGGGTGATGAACACCGGCCGCAGCAGCGGATGATGAAACACGAAGGCCGCACCCTCGCGGATCTCCAGCAGCGGATGACGGCGCGGCGAGGGGCTGCGTGCGGGTTCGTAGATGCCGGCGAGCAGCACCACCGCGATCGCCGAGAGCACGGCGGCGAAGCCGAAGGCCGGGCTGGCGCCCCACCAGCCCACCAGCGCGCCGCCGAGCGCAGGGCCGCTGGCAAAGGCGACGGTGCGGGCAAGCTCGATGCGGGCATTCGCAGCCGGCAACAGCTCCGCGCTGAACAGCGAGGGCACCAGCGCCGGCGCGGCCACGCTGTAGACGACGGTGCCGCACACCGCCGCGAAGCCGAGCAGCGCCAGCAGCGGCAGGTTGAGCGCGCCGAGCGCCAGCAGCAGCACGATGGAAGCGAGCGCCACCGCCCGCAGTGCCTCGGCCGCCGCCATCAGCGAGCGACGCGAGATGCGGTCGGCGAGCAGGCCGGCGGGAATGGCGAACAGCACGAAGGGCAGGGTCAGCGCGGTCTGCAAGAGGCCGGTCCGGCCTTCCGCTACCCCGAGCGTGAGCACGGCCACGATGGGGGCGGCGGCCAATGCGATCTGCTCGGCCGACTGCGCCGCGAGGTTGGACCAGGCGAGGCGGCCGAAGGTGTCGGGGAGGCGCGGCGGATTTGACATGGCTCATTTCCTGCAAAGTCGGATTGGCGCGAGTATCCGGCGTCAGGGGCCGCCAAACCCACCCGGTTTCCGACAGGGCAGCGCATAAGGGCGGGATCGGGAACCTATGCCACTAGATGCAGTTGCAAATGAGTTGCAATAAGCCCCGAGTTCGGTATTCTCGCCCCATGGATGCCCGATCGCCCGATTTGACGCCCGACGCCGGCTGGCGCGCTGATGCGCCCGCCACCAAGAGTCTCGCCGAGGTCAACGCCTCGGTCGCCATTCCGGCCGCGGGCCACTGGTCGCGCCGGCTGCTTGCCTTCGTCGGCCCGGGCTATCTCGTCTCGGTCGGCTACATGGACCCCGGCAATTGGGCGACCGATCTCGCCGGCGGATCGAAGTTCGGCTACACGCTGCTCTCCGTCATCCTGCTCTCGAACCTGATGGCGATCCTGCTGCAGTCGCTGGCGGCGCGGCTCGGCATCGTCACCGACCGCGACCTCGCGCAGGCCTGCCGCGCCACCTATTCGCCGGCGGTGAACTTCCTGCTGTGGCTGGCCTGCGAGGCGGCGATCATCGCCTGCGATCTCGCCGAGGTGATCGGCACGGCGATCGCGCTCAAACTCCTGTTCGGCATTCCCCTGATCGGCGGCGCGCTGCTCGCAGCCCTCGATGCCTTCCTGCTGCTGCTCCTGATGAACCGCGGCTTCCGCTTCCTCGAAGCCTTCGTCATCGCGCTGCTGGTGGTGATCGCGGTCTGCTTCGCGGTCCAGATCGCGGCTGCCGCGCCGCCGGTCGCGGAGGTGCTGCGCGGCTTCATGCCGAAGAGCGAGATCTTCACCAATCCCGAGATGCTCTACATCGCGATCGGCATCATCGGCGCGACCGTGATGCCGCATAATCTCTACCTGCACTCCTCGATCGTGCAGACGCGCGCCTATGAGCGCAACGACGAAGGCCGCCGCGAGGCGATCAAATGGGCGACGACGGATTCCACCATCGCCCTGATGCTGGCGCTGTTCATCAATGCCGCGATCCTCGTCGTCGCCGCCGCGACCTTCCACAAGAGCGGCCATTCGGATGTCGCCGAGATCGGGCAGGCCTTCGAGCTGCTGTCGCCGCTGCTCGGCCTCGGCATCGCCTCGACTTTGTTCGCGATAGCGCTGCTCGCCTCCGGCCTGAACTCGACGGTGACGGCGACGCTCGCCGGCCAGATCGTGATGGAAGGCTTTCTCGATCTGCGCCTGCCGAGCTGGGCGCGCCGCCTGCTCACGCGCGGCATCGCCATCATTCCGGTGATCGTGGTCACCGCGATCTATGGCGAGCGCGGCACGGCGGATCTCCTGGTGTTCAGCCAGGTCGTGCTGTCGATGCAGCTCCCCTTCGCCGTCATCCCGCTGGTCCGCTTCGTCTCCGACCGCCGCAAGATGGGCAGGTTCGCGATTCCCACCTACGTCGCGGCGATCGCATGGATCGTCGCGGGCGTGATCGTGGTGTTGAACCTGAAGCTGTTGTTCGACACGTTGTCTGGATGAGTGCAGGGACTGCCCGCACTTTCCGTGCGGAGTGCCCTGCGACGAGCTGCTCCCTCGCGCGAGCCGGCCGGACCCGTTTTGCGCGAACCCGGTCCCGCCCTTCGAAAATGCGCGCCGGCCGGCGACCGACGCTTTCGTCGCCCGCCGACGAATGACCGCTTTTCAATTGGTGCGAAGAGGGTATACTACCTCCAATTGCTGATGGGCCATATTTGCTGACAGGCCGTATTATGATGTTGCGTCTTTCAGGTTTGATTTTTCTCCCCGCGGGATAATCGGCGGTCCCGCGCCGGAGTAGGTGCGCCGATCGCATTCTCTCCGGATAATTGGAACGGGTTGCGCGCAAAGTAGGCGCGCGAAGCCAGTGGCGCCGCCATTGGCGATGGATTGATTTTTGCTGCGCGGGTTCACGTCCTGGGAGGGGACGATGATCAGGCCAGAAAGCGTTGATTGCTGCGTTGAAGTCATTGATGAGCGTGTACTGCCGTGACCAAGTGTCCCGCATGTTCAGCCCGTGTCGCTCGTGAGCATCGCTTCTGCTCTCAATGCGGCGCGCGCCTCGATCGCGCCGTGGAGCAGCCCTCTGGTCCATCGGCGGCCGGCGCGACTGACCGTGAGGAGCGGGTTGTTCCGCTGCATGATCATGCGGCGGTTCGGTCACAGATGTTGACCGAAAACAAGCAGGTCAGCGTTCTCTTCGTCGACGTCTGCGACTCGACATCGCTGCTCCAGCACTCCGACCCCGAGGAATCCCGCAACTATCTCGGCAAGGCGCTGAACCACTTGGCCGAAGCGGTCGGGACCTATGGCGGTACGGTGAGCCAGTTGCTCGGCGACGGGCTCGTCGCCCTGTTCGGCGCGCCCATGGCGCAGGAGGATCACGCCCTGCGCGCGTGCCTTGCCGCCCTCAAGATGCAGAGAGCAACCATTCCCGGCCATGAGGTTCATGGCATGGCCAGTCCGATGCTGCGCATCGGCATCAATTCGGGCGAAGTCCTGGTCGGCGTCGTCGGACAATACGGCTGGTCGCATTACGGGGCGGATGGCAAGACGATTCACCTTGCATCGCGGCTCGAAAAGATGGCCCCGCCCGGCGGCATTCTGATCAGTGCCGCGACGCAGCGGCTCGTCGCGCAGCAGATCGACACGCGGCCGGTCGGGATGCGGCCGGTGCGAGGGTTGGACGATCCGGTCGAGCTCCATGAGGTCGTGGTCGCCACCGAAAGTTCGGCGGCTGCGCCGCTGACGCGCAAGCAGCGCTGGGCGCCCCTGGTCGGCCGCGAAGAGTCCTTGCGGATCCTGGCTGCGGATCTCGACATCGTTCGTACCGGCGTGATGCGGACGATCGGGCTGTGCGGCGATGCCGGGATCGGGAAGTCCCGCTTGATAGCCGACTGGATCGCCGCGCTTGCAAGTCAAGGCACGGAGGTCTGCCTTTCGCAGGCGCGAGGTTATGCAAGCGCACGCGCCTACAGCACCGCCGCGGACCTGATCGCAAGCTTGGCTGGGTTGCCGCAAAGCGCGACGGACCCACAATCCGACAGGCAGATCCTCGACGCCGAATGGGCCAGCGAAGGTGCCGCGCATCTGGCGGCGGTGAATGACTTGCTGGGTCTGGCGGCGCCGGACCAGGCTTGGCTGGCGCTGAATCCGGTGCAGCGGCGGCGGCGAATTGGCGACGCATTGCTTTGGCTCGTGCGCAGGCGGGCGCAGACGGGCCCGTTCGTGCTCGTGCTCGAGGACGTTTTCCTGGCCGACCGCGAGAGCCGACGGTTGTTCGAGGCGCTGCTTCCAAAGCTTCAGGGTCTGCCCATCCTGGTCTGTGTCAGCTATCGACCCGATTTCGAACATCAGTGGCGCCAGGCCCCGTGGTTTGCGGAGCGCGTGATCGAGCCCCTTCGCGACGGCGAGTTGCTCAGGCTCGCGCGCGCCCTGATGGGGGACGATCTGTCCGTGCTCGGCATCATGAACGACCTGGTCGCGCGCGCCGACGGCAATCCCTTCTTCCTGGAGCAGTTGGTCATCACGCTGATCGACGACGGATCGCTGGAGGGGACGCCGGGTGCATACCGCCTGCAGCGGCCGCCCGGGGAGCTGCGCGTGCCGGGCTCCATCGCCGCGGTGATCGCCGCGCGCGTCGACAGGCTGCCCGAAGCCGCCAAGTCCGCGCTCGAGGCCGCGGCGATCCTCGGTGACCCCATCACGGGCGAACTGATCGCCGCGATGCAGGCCGTGGACTTGGGGCGTGCCGAAGAATTGCTGGGTCTTTGCGTTGCATCCGGCTTGCTGACGGGACCGGATCAGGCGCTCGGCCTGCTCGAACAGCACGCGTTCGCGTTTCGTCACGCACTGGTGCGCGATGTCGTGCTCGGCACCCTCACACGCGCGCGGCTCAAGGCGCTGCATCGTCAGGCCTTCCTGGCGCTGCATGCGCGACCAGGGGCGGCCGGAGCGGATGTCGCGCCGGCGCTGGCGCACCATGCCTTCAAGGGCGAGGAGTGGGAGCAGGCGGCGAGATTCACCGTCAAGTCGATGGCGCGTGCCATCTCGCGCTCGGCCAATCAGGAAGCCCTTCAAATGTTCGAGAAGGGTCTTCAGGCAGCCCGCCGAATCGATGACGCCTCGGTTGCGCAGACCCTGGAGCTCGCGCTCCGCCTGGAAGCCATCGGGGCGATGTTGGCTCTCGGACAGATCGACGACATCTTCAGCAATATGGAGCGCGCGGAAGCCATCGCGGTGCAACTGAACGACCAGCGGGCACGAGCGGCGGTGTCGACCGAGACGGCGGTGTTCCTGTGGATGCGCGGCCGCTTCGAGCAGGGTCTGCGCTATGCCACACGGGGACTCGAGGCGGCGCGCCTTGCGCAACGCCGCCACATGATGATGGCAGCGCACCAGACCCGCGTGATGAATCTCCACGCTCTCGGTCGATATGCAGAGGCCGCCATGGAGGGGCAGATTCTGCTCTCCGACTACGGACCAGAGCTGTCGGCGCATTGCGTCCAACCCGGATGGGCCGCCATCCCCATCATCAATCTGTATGCGTTTCATGCCAGCACGCTCTGGCGGCTCGGAGACAGCGCAAGGGCACATGCGTTCTGTGCCAAGGCCTACGAGATCCTGTCGAACATCAACCATCCCTATTCCCGTCTGCTGATCGACACCGTCCAGTCGCAGATCTGGATCGAGAGCAGGGAGCTCGATCGTGCCGAGACCTTGATGCGCACGGGCGTGCAGCAATGCATGACGCACAACGTCCCGACCATGCTTTCGGTGTGCACGGGCGTTCTCGGCAGCGCGCTCGCGCGCAACGGCAAGGCCGCCGAGGCGGCGACGATGCTGGAGAAGGGGTTCGCCGACCGCATCTACGAGGCGGCCGGGCCCTACGGCCGGACGTTCATGCGCGTGAGCCTCGGCGTCGCCTATCGCAAGCTCGATCGGCTCGACGATGCCATCGCAGTCGGCCGCAAGGCCGTCGAGGAGGCCGCCGAAGAATACGGTCACCAGACCGAAGCCCTGTACGAGCTTGCAGACACCTTGCGGCAGGCCGGCGATCTCCCGGGCGCCGAAGCGCATTTCAAGCGGGTCGCCGAGGCAGCGGAGCGGCTGGGCATGCCCCACTATCGAGGACGGGCCGCCGCGGTGCTCGCAGATTGGCGGAAGGACGGGTATGCAGCATGAAACTCTCGACCTATGAACCCGACGCGCTGGCGCCGGGAATACGCAGGCTCTCCTATGGTCTGTTCTGCTGGCTCAACCGCCACATCGTCGTCTTGCGCGCGGCCGGCGCGCTGTTGCGGCGCTGGCCCTCCATAGGGGGCCCATTCGGCATGGTGGCCCGCGCCAGCGCGGTCAAGGATGTGTTGACGCGCACGCCCAGCTTTTCCAACACGGCGCATGCCGCCAACATGGTGTCCGGCGACTACCTCATCGGCATGGATCCCGGCCCGACCTACACGGCCGACAGGGCTCTGGTCCGCGAGCGCCTCGACGCCCTGGATGTTCCGAACGCGTCCGACGAGGAGGCCAAGAGACGGATCGGGATGCTGGAATCCGGAGATCGCAGTTTCGATCTGATCGAGAACTATCTGATGTGGGTCGTCTTCCACGCCATGAAGCCGCTGTTCGGATCGGCGACCGACGCGGTGGTGGCAGGCTCGGCGGACCCGGCCGCGCAAGCCGCCGTCGATGAAGGCCTGCAACGGCAGTACATGCTGGAGATCCGGTATGTTGCAGGTCAATTGCTGGCCGGCAGCCTTGCGACGCTCGACCTTCGGCGGCGGGCGGAGACCTGTGGCGATGCGCTTCAGGCGCGCATCGATCGCGTGACGGGCCCCATCGGCACCGCGTGGGGTGTCAAAAGCGCATCCCGGGACATTGAACGAAACGCGGTGGGGCTTGCCTGGATTTCGCATCCGGTCACCGTTCAATCGGGAGCCCTTGCCGTGCAGGAGCTCCTCGGCCGCCCCAAGGTCTACGAAAAACTCTGGTCCCGGGCCCAGAGTCTCAAGGACCGCGTCTGGACCGACACGGGTTTCCGCAAGGACGTGCGCGACCATGTGCTCGAGCTGATGCGTTTCCGCCCGATCTTTCCGCTGCTGGCGCGCGACGTGCCGCGGGACACGGAACTGCAGACGGGCGCGCGACAGAACGCGAAATGTCCGGGTGGCGGGAAGGTGTCGCTGCTGGGGATCGCCGCTCTGTTCGATCCGAGCGCGGTCTCCGACAGCAGAAGCTTCTGCCCGGAGCGCGATTGGGGCAGCGAAGATCCGCTGCGCTATCTCATGTTCGGATATGGCTACCGCCAATGTCCTGCCCGGGACCACGCGGTGGACATCCTGACGAGCGCGCTGATCGGATTGCTGACGTTGCCCCGGCTGCAGCTGGCGCGCGGTGAAGGCAAGGCCATCACCTATGACGGCCCCCTGATGTTGTCGATGCGCATGCGCATCACCTGAGCGAGCGGAGACGACGGCCATGCTCGAGATCGTCCGGCAGCAGATGATCTGCATCGTTGCGCCAGGCTGGGCCGGCGGAGCGGAACTTCCAAAGCCGCTCCACGATGGGTTGAACGCCGTCCTGCGGGACGTCGCGGTGGTCCACTTCGCCTCGATCGGGCTGCTCCCGGCCTTGACCGGCGACCCCGACCCGCAGCCGTCGCTCGTGCTCGAGCTTGCGGTCGAGGAGGGGTTCCGCCCGTACGACCTGTTGTATCGGCTGGTCTACCATCCCGGTGGCGCGATGTGGGCGCTGTTCGGCTCCATGATTGCTCCCAACGTCGCAGAGCCCACGGCGCAGCATAAGCAGCAATTGCTGGATAAGCTGATCAGCTGGCACAGCATCGCTGATGGCGGCTTCGTCGGCGCCCGCGACCGATCGGTCCGGCAGATCGCGATGGAGAAGGACCTGCTCGATCAGACCCGCATCGAAGCGCGGAAGCTGAAGCCGAAATACGGCAACGATCGCACCGCCTTCGCGCTGGCGCTGGCCCGGTGGGCCTATGCCAATCCCGATTTCGGATGGGCGGCCACAGCTGCGCCGCGATCCTATTGGCGCGGGAAGGGGGCAGGCATCGGCGCGAAGCTCGCTTATCCCGTGGCCGCGATCGTGCTGTGGTTCGCGTTGCTCGGGATCGTGTGGGCATTGCCGCGCGCCTTTAACTGGTTCTTCGGCGAACCGGGGCGGGTGGGTAAGGCGATCGAACACGCCGTGACCGAGACGACCGAATGCCTGTTCACGATGAGCTGGCACGGGCTGCTGGCGTTCGCAGTGATCGCATTCCTCGTTTGGCTCTTCCTTGTGCCGCTGCCCGCGCAGTTTGTGTCGTGGAGGCGCTGGTTGAACAGCATTCAGCAGGAGCTCGATCGGCCGACCGAGACGCTCTCGTCGTTGGCGACCTATGTGGGCGGCTGGGTCATCGGCGTGCCGCTGCTGCTGGCCGTTGCCGCCTGCGCCATCGCCTACACGCTTGCTCCATTGGCCTATGCGCTGGCTCCGGTCTACATGCATGATGTCATCGAACCGAAGCTGCCGAAGCTGACCGGATTGCAGATCATGTTGATCGCCGTCGTCGCGATCGCCGCGGTGCTCGCCATCGGCGCGCTGTTCTACCGGCTCAATCGCTATTTCACGGGGCTGAGCGAAAAGTTCTTTCATCCGCTCGAAGACGACGTTCCGCGTGCCCAGCAGATTCATCCGTCGGTCGAGCGCTGCGAGGCCGAGTTGGTCGATGGGACCCAGCACATGTTCAGCCTCACGGAGCTGCGCGGTCCGCAATGGTGGAGCGCATGGTGCATTCGCGTGGCTCTGCGCATCGTGACGTTTGCCGGACGGGTGTTCTTCACGCAAGGCTGGCTCGGCAATGCGCCGGGCATCCATTTCGGCCATTGGCACATCATCGATGGCGGACGCCGCTTTCTGTTCTGCTCGAACTATGACGGCAATTTCGGCGGCTATCTCGACGATTTCATCAACGGCGCGGCCGTCGGCACCACGCTGGCCTGGCGCTGGACCGAGCTGCATCCGCGCGAGCCGGCGCTGGCGGGGCAGCCCGGCGTTGCAAAGCCGCGCAGCTTTCCGCCGACGCGCTTCGTCGTCTTCCGCGGCGTGAAGTGCGAGCTGAAATTCAAGTCCTATGCGCGCGACAGCATGCTCCCGCACCTCTACCATTTCGACGCCTGCAACCGGACCGTCGACCAGATCAACCTCGCGACGGGACTGCGCGACGCCTTGTTCGGCGAGCGCAACGGGAAGAACGACGATCTGATCATGAGGGCCATCGAGACATGAAGCACGCTCCGCGTCTCTCCGAGCAAAGCCACGACATCCAGGGCATGCTGAAGAGCGGCTTCGGCTCGCTCACCACCAGTTGTTTCAGGCTGCTGACGATCCGCGACGAGGCGCTGGCGAAGGCATGGCTGGCGGAGCTGCTCGACACCGGGCTGATCGTCAGCGCGAAGCAGGTTGGCAAGCCGAAACAAGAGAAGCAGGAAAAGAAGAAAGAGAATGAGAAAGCGACGAAGCCCCTCGATGCCGTCGTCGCGATCGGCTTCACCTATTCGGGACTGGTGAAGCTGGGTTGCCGGGAAACCAGTGACCATCCGTTTCCGACGCCGTTCCGCAGCGGCATGGGCAGCGAATTGCGTGCCAGATTGTTGCGGGACGACGACCGGCAGTGGTCTTGGACCGATCGCGAAGGTCCGGGTGGCGGCGAGGTGGTGCACATCCTGCTGGCCGAATGGAAGGCGCGCGGCGCCGTCTCGCGGTTGCCCGAGATCAAATCGAGCGCTTTCTCCGTCATCGAGGTCGGCGAGGATTCCGATTTTTTCGACGGGGATGGCAAACTGCGTGAGCCGTTCGGATTTCGCGATGGTCTTGCCCAACCGGTGATACGGGGCCTCAGGGACGAGGACGGCGAGACCTTGAGGGCGGCTCGAGACGAGGCTGGCGATCTCTATGGCGACCGCCTCGTGGAGCCGGGCGAATTCATCCTGGGCTATCGCAACGAATACGACGAGTTGACCTTCTGCCCGAACGTGGAGGGATGGACGAGTGCCAACGGGCGATTCACCCTGAACGGAAGCTATCTCGCCGTACGTCAGTTCGAGCAGGATGTGACCGCGTTCAGGGCGTTCGAGATGGCGAACGCGGACTTCTTCGCGGCGAACGGCGTCTCGGCCGGCGAGAAGCTGATGGGGCGCAGGAAGAACGGACTTCCACTGTCGTGGAAAGGCGACCCGACCGTGCCCGCGCCGGATTCGGCAGCCGATGCGTTCCGCTATCGTGTCGATGACGCCGACGGTTTCATGTGTCCCAAAGGCGCGCATGTGCGTCGTTCGAATCCCCGGGACTCACTCGGCATCGACGTGCAATCCAGCATCAGGTCATCCAAGCTGCACCGCTTGCTGCGGCGCGGCAGGCCGTACCGCGAGTCGTCGGGCCGCCAGGGCATCTTCTTCATCGCCTGCAATGCGGATCTCGAGCGGCAGTTCGAGTTCATTCACCAGCGCTGGCTGCAAAACCGGAGATTCGGAACGCTCGAAAGCCAGGATGATCCGGTCGTGGGGTCGCAGCCGTGCCCGAAGACCTTCACCATTCCGGGGCTGGCGAGCGGCCGCGAAGTTTCGCTGCAACATTTCACGCAGACGCTCGGCGGCGGCTATTTCTTCTTGCCTGGGATCGCAGCGCTGAGGTTCATCGCTCGCGCTTGATCGCCCTTATGGTCGCCGTTTGCGCTTGATCTTCCCGGAAAGCGCTCCGCACCTTCCGGATGACGCCTCAGTCCTGCGGCTCGGACGCCGCATCGCCCTGCGCGTCGATGCGCAGCCAGCCGGAGGGCGCGAGGCGCTGCTGCGGCAGGAAGCGGGCCTTGTAGTCCATCTTCTTGGAGCCCTCGATCCAGTAGCCGAGATAGACGTAAGGCAGGCCTTGCCGGCGGGCGCGGGCGATGTGGTCGAGGATCATGAAGGTGCCCATCGAGCGGCTGACCTGGCCCGGCTCGAAGAACGAATAGACCATCGACAGGCCGTCGCTGAGCACGTCGGTCAGCGCCACCGCGATCAGCTCCTCGCCGCGGCCGGTGATGCCGCTGTCGGGCCCGCGCTTGCGGTATTCGATGATGCGGGTCTCGACATGGCTGTCCTCGACCATCATGGCGTAGTCGAGCACGGTCATGTCGGCCATGCCGCCGTGGCGGTGGCGGGCGTCGAGATAGGCCCGGAACACCGAATATTGCTCGGAGGTCGGGACCGCACTGCGCTGCTCGCCGATGATGTCGGAATTGCGCGCCATCACCTTGCGGAAGTTGCGGGAGAGGCGGAACTCGTTGGCGACGACCCGGACCGAGACGCAGGCGCGGCACTGATCGCAGGCCGGCCGGTAGGCGATCGATTGGCTGCGGCGGAAACCGCCATGGGTCAGGAGGTCGTTGAGATCGCCGGCGCGCTCCCCCACCAGGTGCGTGAACACCTTGCGCTCATGCCGGCCCGGCAGATAGGGGCAGGGCGAGGGCGCCGTGAGGTAGAATTGGGGGGTATCGCGCGAGTGCTGGGTCAAGGGACGTCGTGGGCCTCCGAAACGAGTATCAGCATCGCGCTACGGAAGCCCCTGGTCAATCGGTCTGCTCGGCAGGTCAGATCAGACAGCTTAAGTGATCCTGGTTGATAGGTTCTTGATCAGCAGCTTCTCAATAGGTCCTTGCGCCCTGCGGTACGGGCGCGCGGACGGAATTGTTGATCACGACCGTTCCCAGCACGAGGTCGTGCAGCAGGCGCCGGCGGCCATTGAACAGTCCGACCAGCACCACGAAGGGCGTCAGGAACGAGACCGAGACCCAGAACAGCACGGCGTGGGTGGCGCCGAGCACGAAATAGCCGGGCGCGCCGTACCAGGTGCGCAGCTCCAGATCCATCAGGCGCATGCCGATCGTGGCGGAGGAGGGGCCGCCGATGCAGGCACCATAATAGACGATGGCCCAGACCACGGAGGCCGGCCAGGCCAGCCAGAACAGCGCCCAGCCGATGCCGAGGGTGACGACGCCGAACAAGGCGATGAAGATGTAGCCGAGGATCACCGGCACCGAGATCACGACCATGTCGATCAGGAAGGCGAAGGCCCGCCGCGTTGCAACGCCGCGAAACAGCTCCGGGTGCAGATAGGGGTCGTAGGCGTGCGGCTGCACCCCGCCGTCATTGCGCCAGGCGCCCGAATTGCCCGTCTCGTACGACATGATCCGTCCTCCCAAGGGGGAAACAGAGGGAAAAACCCTCGAGGCAGGACATGGGAGCAGGCTCATCCCCTGCCAAGGGCGCTGGGATGTCAACATGCCGAAATATTCCGGCGATTCGGGGGCGAGGGAGGGCACGATGTTGGCGCCGCAAACACCGGTGTCGTCCCGGACAAGCGAAGCGCAGATCCGGGATCCATAACCACAGGAGGAGTTTGGCGAAGACCGTTAGTTGATTTCGCCGGTACGAATACCGCGGATCACAGTTAGATTGCGCGGTATGGGTCCCTGCGTACGCATGCGTACGCAGGGACGACAGTGAAGGTACCCCGCCAGCTTACCCCTGCGCCCGCAGCTTCTCTGCCGCCTTCGGCGCGAAATAGCTGAGCACGCCGTCGGCGCCGGCGCGCTTGAAGGCAAGCAGGCTCTCCATCATCGCGCGCTCGCCGTCGAGCCAGCCGTTGTTCGCGGCGGCTGCAATCATCGCGTATTCGCCGGAGACCTGATAGGCGAAGGTCGGCATCGCGAACGTATCCTTCACGCGGCGGACCACGTCGAGATAGGGCATGCCGGGCTTCACCATCACCATGTCGGCACCTTCGGCGATGTCGAGCTCGACCTCGCGCAGCGCCTCGTCGGAGTTGGCGCTGTCCATCTGATAGGTGCGCTTGTCGCCGGTCAGCGTCTTGGCCGAGCCGATCGCGTCTCGGAAGGGCCCATAGAAGGCGGAGGCGTATTTGGCCGCATAGGCCATGATCTGCACGTCGGACAGGCCGGAGCGATCCAGTCCCTCGCGGATCGCGGCCACGCGGCCGTCCATCATGTCGGAGGGCGCGATGATGTCGCAGCCGGCCTCGGCCTGCACCAGGGCCTGGCGCACCAGCACCGCGACCGTCTCGTCGTTCAGGATCCTGCCGTCCGAGATCAGGCCGTCATGGCCGTGGCTGGTGAAGGGATCGAGCGCGACGTCGCAGAGCAGGCCGATCTCCGGAAACTCCTTCTTGATCGCGCGCACCGCCTGGCAAACCAGATTGTTCGGATTGGTCGCTTCAGAGCCTTCCTCGTCGCGCAGGGACGGATCGGTGTAGGGAAACAGCGCGATGCAGGGAATGGTGAGCTTCATGGCGCGCTCGGCCTCGCGCACGGCCTGGTCGACGCTGAGGCGCTCGACGCCGGGCATCGAGGCGACCTGCTCGCGCTTGTTGTTGCCGTCGATCAGGAACAGCGGCCAGATCAGATCGTCGGTGGTGAGCACGTTCTCCCGCACCATGCGCCGGGCCCATTCGGCCTTGCGGTTGCGGCGCGGGCGGACGGTCAGATCGAGGGCATGGGGCACCATCGTGCCCTCGTGGCGCGAGACCTCGCGCAATTCGATCGGACGTCCGTATTTGATCGCCATCACTCTTCCTCCGGCTGGAATTATTCTTATACCAGCTCGCACGGTTCCCGTCACCGCGGCTTGACCTGCCGCAAGGCAGAGTTGAACGGAAGGCGCGGCCGATTGATTTTGCAGGGCGAAGCAGCCACAAAGGGCCCATGTCCGAGATCTCCACCCGCGATGCGGCCCGCGACGGCGCAAGGGACACTACCAGAGACGCCGCCAGAGAGACCGCCAGAGAGACCGCCATGTCGGTCGCTGCGATCTCTTCGGAGCGGACCGAGTCCGACGACAATGTCTGGACGCGCCGCCTGGTGCTGTTCCTGCGGGTGATGGCGCTGCTCTCGATCCTGAAGGGGCTCTATCACTGGGCGCAGGTCACCGGCTTCGTCGGCGGCGAGGACGAGGCGTTCGAGAACCAGTCGATGGCCTGGCAGGCCGCCACCGTCTACTTCGCCGTGATCGAGCTCGTCGCCGCGGTCGGCCTGTGGCTGGCAACGCCATGGGGCGCGGTGGTGTGGCTGACCACCGTGGTGTCGATGGCGGTGATCGAGCTGATGTTCCCGGGAATCTACGGCGGCAGCCTGATCGTCGTCGGCGTCGAGGCCTTCATGCTCGCCGCCTATCTCGCGCTCGCGTGGATGGCCGCGCGCGAGCGCCCGCCGTAGGGCGGACGATCGCAAAGCACACTCTCGTGCCCCGGACGCAGCGCTCCTTCAGCGGTGCGCTGCAGAGCCGGGGCCCATCTCTCCGCAATCTCGCTTTGAAACATCTGGGTCCCGGCTCTGCGCGCCGCTTTGCGGCGCTTGTCCGGGACACGAGAGTGGTCAGCTTGGTTGACCGCTGGTTGCCTAAAATTTGCGGTAAGTTTTCGTTGACCAGCCGGTTCCGCCACAGCTCTTACGCGCCCGTTTCGAAACGGAGCGGGGCTGTTCTGGAATGCGACAGGTGCGGCGGACGGAGGGTGAACAGGACCTTGCGAAGGTCAACAGAGAGTTGCGAAAAGTGCTTGTGGCACAGGCTTAATCCGCAATTCACTGTCTTAAATTCATGATCTCTTTATTCTCTTATTTAAGCCGATCTTCAAACGCGCCCCTTAAGTTGCACCTATCAGACGGGACACAAGTTTCGTCGAATAAGTGTCGATAAAAACGACAACAGGGGAAGTGTCATGATGAAAGCCGTCGCAACTGCGGCAGATACCGCAGAGCGCGTCTCCGGCCAGCAGGGTTCGGTGCAGTCGCTCTATCTGGAAGCTTTGACTCTGGTGGAGCGGCTGCATCGCCGGCTCCTCGACGTGATCAAGGACGAATTCGATCGCCGCGGCCGCGCGGACATCAACTCGGTGCAGGCGCTCCTGCTCTACAACATCGGCGACAAGGAGCTGACCGCGGGCGAGCTGCGCACGCGCGGTTACTATCTCGGCTCCAACGTCTCCTACAATCTGAAGAAGCTCGTCGAGCTCGGCTTCCTCGATCATCAGCGCTCGCGCGTCGATCGCCGCTCGGTGCGCATCCGCCTGACTCCGCAGGGCCAGGAAGTCCGCCGCATCGTCGATGCGCTCTACCAGAAGCACGTCAAGACGGTCGAGCAGGTCGGCGGCATCTCGGGCGAGGAATTCTCGACCCTCAACAAGTCGCTGCATCGCCTCGAGCGGTTCTGGACCGACCAGATTCTGTATCGCCTCTGATTTTTCCAAAGGATTAGGCCAAGCCGGCCCGCAACAAGACCGGCAAGCTTCCCAAAACGTGCCTGACTTCCCCAAGCGCATCGGCCCGGAGTTGCCCCCGGACCGGTGCGTTTACATTTTTGCACCTGCGAAAAAAGTCGCGGGGCGGGGAACCAGTTCCGGCTCCGGCGCTTATCTCCTTCGGATCGGAGACATGTCGATGCTGGTCGAGCGCGGGCTTCAGGCGATGAACGTGGAACTCGTGAGCGAGGCTTACGCCATCGCCGCGAATTACCTTCGCCGCTCGGGCGCGATCCCCGATACGCTCGTCACCGACGAACGCCTGCTCGGGATCATCGTGAAGCTGCTCCAGCACGGCGAATTCAACAGGATCAGGCTCGCCAACAAGGCGATCGCCCGCTTCGAGGCGCAGGCCGAGGCCCGCGCGGTTGCCTGATCAACAGTCCCAAAATACCGACGAACCAGAGGGGTGCCATGGAAGCCGCCATCGACCGCATCATGCAGACCTATGACCTGCTCGCCAACCGCACCGCCGCGGCCAGCGAGGAGGCGAGGGCCAAGGTCACGAACTATCTCAACACCCTGATGGAAGCCGGCGAGAAGGACCCGCACAGGTTGACGGTCTGCGGCCTGACCTACCTGCGGCAGCTCGACGGCAGCGTGGACCCGGTGAAGGCGGGGTATACCGGGCTGTGACGGGACATTGGTCGCAGTCCGCCGCCCAGGGGTGAGACGTTAAGGCCCGAAGCGGTCCCATTTCGGGTTTAGGCGGACGGGCGGTTCCTCGAACCGGCCCGGTTGCCGAAATTCCCCGATCCCCACCATATCTTGCACAAATATCGAGCCCGACCCGCAAATGCTTGGCCTGTTGCGGGCGATGTGGTAGATCGCGCGTGCTTCCGATCGCCACACCAGACCCGCCCGTAGCCCGCCAAAAGGCTGCGGCGGTGGAGATATTCGCAAGATGACCTCAGCCAAGAACTCTACAGCGTCCGCCTCCGCGCCCGATTCGTTTTTCACCGCCTCGCTCGAGCAGGCCGACCCGGACATCGCCGCCGCCATCAAGGGTGAGCTCGGCCGTCAGCGCCATGAGGTCGAGCTGATCGCCTCCGAGAACATCGTCAGCCGGGCCGTGCTGGAAGCGCAGGGTTCGGTGATGACCAACAAGTACGCTGAGGGTTATCCGGGCGCGCGCTACTATGGCGGTTGTGAGTGGGTCGACGTCGCCGAGAATCTTGCGATCGATCGCGCCAAGAAGCTGTTCGGCGCCAAATTCGCCAACGTGCAGCCGAACTCCGGCAGCCAGATGAACCAGGCGGTGTTCCTGGCGCTGCTGCAGCCCGGCGACACCTTCATGGGCCTCGACCTTGCGGCCGGCGGCCATCTCACCCACGGCTCGCCCGTCAACATGAGCGGCAAGTGGTTCAAGGCCGCGCACTACACCGTGCGCCGCGAGGACCAGATCATCGACATGGATGCGGTCGCCAAGCAGGCCGAGGAGGTCAAGCCGAAGCTGATCGTCGCCGGCGGCTCGGCCTATTCGCGCGCCTGGGACTTCAAGCGCTTCCGCGAGATCGCCGACAGCGTCGGCGCGTATCTGCTGGTCGACATGGCCCACTTCGCCGGCCTCGTTGCCGGCGGCGTGCATGCCTCGCCGGTGCCGCATGCCCACATCACCACGACGACGACGCACAAATCGCTGCGCGGCCCGCGCGGCGGCCTGATGCTGTGGAATGACGAGGCGCTGACCAAGAAGTTCAACTCGGCGATCTTCCCGGGTCTGCAGGGCGGCCCCCTGATGCACGTGATCGCGGCCAAGGCGGTCGCCTTCGGCGAGGCGCTGCGTCCGGACTTCAAGGTCTACGCCAAGAACGTCGTCGAGAACGCCAAGGCGCTGGCAGAAGCGATGAAGAGCCACGGCTTCGACATCGTCTCCGGCGGCACCGACAACCATCTGATGCTGGTCGATCTCAGGCCGAAGGGCCTGAAGGGCAACGCCTCGGAGAAGGCGCTGGTTCGCGCTGCCATCACCTGCAACAAGAACGGCATTCCGTTCGACCCCGAGTCGCCCTTCGTCACCTCCGGTATTCGTCTGGGCACGCCGGCGGCCACCACCCGCGGCTTCGGCGTCGCCGAATTCCAGCAGGTCGGCGGCATGATCGCCGAGGTCCTCAACGCGATCGCGCAGTCCTCCGACGGCAAGGCGCCGCTGGTGGAAGCCGCGATCAAGGAACGGGTCAAGGCGCTCACCGACCGGTTCCCGATCTATCAATAAGGCCAAGAGAACTGATTAAGGTCAACGGATGCGCTGCCCGAACTGCAACAGTCTCGATACGCAGGTAAAGGACTCGCGTCCGACCGAGGACTCTTCCGTCATTCGCAGGCGGCGCGTGTGCGTCGCCTGCGAATTTCGCTTCACCACCTTCGAGCGCGTGCAGCTGCGCGAGCTCACGGTGATCAAGCGCAACGGCCGCCGCGTGCCGTTCGACCGTGACAAGCTGATGCGCTCGGTGTCGATCAGTCTGCGCAAGCGGCCGGTCGAGCCGGAAAGGGTGGAGAAGATGGTCTCCACCATCGTGCGCGAGCTCGAGACCGGCGGCGAGGCCGAGATCTCGTCCGAGGTGATCGGCGAGACCGTGATGGAGCATCTGCGTACGCTCGACGACGTCGCCTATGTGCGCTTCGCCTCGGTCTACCGCAATTTCCGCGAGGCCAAGGATTTCGCCAACGTGCTCGGCGAGCTCTCCGGTGAGGAGGAAGCGCGGCTTGCCGCGATCCGCAAATGATCTTCCGTATCCTGGAAGATCAGTTCGCGCAGAAGGCCCGTGAGGCCAAGGACGCCGATCTTCGTTTCATGCAGCTGGCGCTGGCGCTGGGGAGGCGCGGGCAGGGTCGCACCTGGCCCAATCCGGCCGTGGGTGCCGTCATCGTCAAGGACGGCGTCATCGTCGGCCGCGGCTGGACGCAACCAGGCGGGCGGCCGCATGGCGAGCCCGAGGCTTTGCGGCGCGCAGGAGAAGCCGCCCGCGGCGCCACGCTCTACGTCACGCTCGAGCCGTGCTCGCATTTCGGCAAGTCGCCGCCTTGCGCAGATGCGGTGATCGCCGCCGGTATCAAGCGGGTGGTGGCGGCGATCGAGGATCCCAATCCGGAGGTCGCAGGGCAGGGGCATGCACGCCTGCGCGCTGCCGGCATCGCGGTGGACGTAGGCCTGTGCGCGGCGGAGGCCGCGTTCGACCATGCCGGCCATTTCCGCCGCATCCGGGACCAGCGTCCGCACGTGATCCTGAAGCTCGCGGTTTCGCCCGACGGCAAGATCGGCGCCGCCGGCGGCAAGCCGGTCGCGATCACGGGGGAGGCGGCGCGCAATCGCGTGCATCTGCTGCGCGCGCAGAGCGATGCGATCCTGGTCGGCATCGGCACGGTGCTGGCGGACGATCCGCAGCTCAATTGCCGCCTGCCGGGCATGGCGGCGCGCTCGCCAGTGCGTGTGGTGCTCGACCAGAGCCTGCGCATCCCCGCTTCAAGCCAGCTCGTGCGCTCCGCGCGCGAGACGCCGCTGTGGGTCATCGCTTCTGAGCTTGCGGAGCCTGCCGCTGCAACCCGCCTTGGTGCGGCCGGTGCGCAAATATTGCGCGTGCCTGCAGGCAGTGCATCAGGGCTCGATTTGCCGGCCACACTGCATGCGTTGGCCGGGAAGGGCATCACGCGGCTGATGGTCGAGGGCGGCAGCCGCGTTGCGGCATCGTTCGTGTCCGCCGACCTCGCCGACGAGATCTGGCTGTTCCGCGGCGCGGAAGCGGTGGGCCCTCGCGGCGTCGATGCGCTCGATGCATTGCCCCTGTCGGAAATCACGCAGTCGCAGGCCTACAAGGTTCATGCTAGCGAGACATTCGGCCAGGATACTTCCAAGGACACTCTCACCATCTACGAGCGCGCGTAATGTTCACCGGCATTGTCACCGATATCGGCGAGATCGTCAGCTTCACGCCCGTGGTGCAAGGGCAGCTGCACCGGCTGCGCATCGCCTGCAGCTACGATCAGACCACCATCGCCGACGGCGCCTCGATCGCCAGCAACGGCGTGTGCCTGACGGTGGTCGCCTCCGGCGTCGCGGGCGGCAAAACCTGGTACGATGTCGATGCGGCGGCGGAGACGCTGGCGCTGACCACGGCCAAGCACTGGAAACTGGGCACGAAGCTCAATCTCGAGCGCGCGCTCAAGATCGGCGACGAGCTCGGCGGCCATATCGTCGCCGGCCATGTCGACGGGATCGCGACCATTGTCAGCCGCGAGGACCTGCCCGACATGGCGCGGTTCGAGCTCTCCACCACGCGGGAGCTGGCGCGGTTCATCGCCACCAAGGGCTCGATCACGCTCGACGGCGTCTCGCTGACGGTCAATTCGGTCAAGGACGTGACCTTTACGGTGCTGATCATCCCGCACACGCTCGAGGTCACCACGATCGGTGGCTGGAAGGCGGGCAGCGAGGTTAATATCGAGGTCGATCTGATGGCCCGCTATGCGGCGCGGCTGACCGAAATGACGGTTTAAAACTTGGCTTACGTGCCTGCGGCGACTACATAACGCGCCGACCCAAGAGACGACTTCACGAACGGATTGAGACGATGGCAGACGCGCGGCGCGCACCCCTGAAGGACCAGACCGACATTTCCGGCGCGCGCGCGCTGATTGTCGAGGCAAGGTTCTACGACGATCTCCAGGACGCGCTTCTGGACGGCGCGGTGACCGAGCTGAAGGCGGCCGGCCTGACCCATGACGTCATCACGGTTCCCGGCGCGCTGGAGATTCCGGCGGCGGTGGCGATTGCGGTCGATGCGGCAGCCGCAAGCGGCAAGCCCTACGACGCGGTGATCGCGCTCGGCTGCGTGATCCGCGGCGACACCATTCATTTCGAGATCGTCTCGCAGGAATCCTCGCGCGCGCTGATGGACCTCGCCGTGGCGCGCAAGCTGCCGCTCGGCAACGGCATCCTCACCGTCAACAACGAGGATCAGGCCTGGGCGCGGGCGCGCGCCAGCGAGCTCAACAAGGGCGGCGACGCCGCGCGCGCCGCGCTTGCCATGCTGCGCATCAAGCGCCGCCTGGCGCGGGCCTGACGCCATGGTCGATTCCAAGAAAACGGCTGATCCCAGGAAACCGGCGGGCGCTCCGGAAAAGAAGGCGAACCGGCGCGGTGCGGCGCGGCTGGCCGCCGTCCAGGCGCTGTACCAGATGGACATCGCAGGTGCCGGCATCAACGATATCTTCGCCGAGTTCGAGAGCCATTGGCTCGGCAACGAGGTCGAGGGCGACACCTACCTGCCGGCGGAAGCCGCGTTCTTCCGCGACGTCGTCTCCGGCGTCGTGCGCGACCAGAAGAAGCTCGATCCCCTGATCGACGAGGCATTGTCGAAGGGCTGGCCCTTGAAGCGGATCGAAGCGATCCTGCGCGCGGTGTTGCGGGCGGGGGCCTATGAGCTCCAGCACCGCAAGGACGTGCCGGGCCGCGTCGTCGTCTCCGAATATGTCGATGTCGCCAATGCCTTCGTCGACCGCGAGGAAACCGGCATGGTCAACGCCGTGCTCGACCAGATCGGCCGCCAGTTCCGCGGCGACGAGTTCGGGCGGGGGTAAATCGAGACGACGACCTCCGCCGTAGCCGTCACCCTGAGGTGCCGGAGCGAAGCGGAGGCCTCGAAGGGCGGCGGCGTGCCACAAGGTGCACCTCGGCCGAGCATCCTTCGAGGCTCGCAAGGGCTCGCACCTCAGGATGACGGGTCTGGTTATTGTGACGCAGGACCAATACCGAGCTTCCCCCGAAGACTCCCTCATCGCGCGCTATTTCAAGCCGCTGGCGACCGATCCCGGTGCGTTCGCCCTGGTCGATGATGCTGCGGTGCTGTCGTCATCCGGCGACGACATCGTCGTCACCACCGACGCCATCGTCGAGGGCGTGCACTATCTTGCCAGCGATCCCCCTGACACCATCGCGCGCAAGGCGCTGCGGGTGAACCTGTCCGATCTCGCCGCCAAGGGCGCGGTGCCCGCCGGCTTCGTGCTGACGCTGGCGCTGCGAGCCAAGGAGGATGGCTGGCTTCGGCCCTTTGCGGACGCGCTGGGCGAGGACGCAATGGAATTTGCATGTCCGCTGCTCGGCGGCGACACGGTCTCGACGCCGGGCCCGCAGATGATCTCGATCACCGCCTTTGGCCGCGTGCCGAAAGGGCGGATGGTCGGCCGCACCGGCGCCAGGCCGGGCGATCGCATCCTGGTGACGGGCACGATCGGCGATGCCGCGCTCGGCCTCGACGTGCTCACGGGCGGCGCCGCCGCGGCGGCGCTCGCCACCGATCCCGTCGCAGGGCAGGCCCTGGTCTCGCGCTATCGCGTGCCGCAGCCGCGCAATGTGCTGGCGCTGGCCGTGCGCGATCATGCGACCGCAGCGATGGACGTCTCCGACGGCCTCGCCGGCGATCTGGTGAAGCTCTGTGCGGCCTCCGGGGTCTCGGCCACGGTCGACGTGACGAGCGTGCCGCTCTCGGCCGCAGCTGCAAGCCTCATCTCCCGCAACGTCGTTTGTGTCGAGACGCTGCTCGCGGGGGGCGACGATTACGAGGTGCTGTGCACTGTTCCGCCGGCGCAGGTCGATGCGCTGCTCGCGGCGGGGCGGGCGGCCGGCCTTGCCGTCACGGCGATCGGCACGATCGTCGCGGGGCAGCAGCGGATGCGCTTCCTGGACGGGCAGGGCCAGGAACTGGTTTTGAAGCGGCTGTCCTACAGCCACTTCTAGGAATTGCTCCAACCGGCATCTTGGTTTTCGGCACCTCGTCCTAAATACCTGCCGAGATCGGCGTTTTCGCCCCTATCCGGCGTTGCACCCTCAATTTGATTTTGGCAAGCTCGCGCTCGACTGAGGCCGCCCCTTTTGGGCAAGGGGCGGCTTTGTTCGAAATCAAGGCGCCGCACCGCACGACGGACAACAAAAGGCGCCGGGGGTACATCAAGGATCTGAGGCATAAATCACATGACAGCATTATGGTTGATAGTACTCTGCGGAGTGCTTTCCGTCGTCTACGCGATTTGGGCGACGTCTTCGGTGTTGAGCGCGGATGCGGGGTCGCCGCGCATGCAAGAAATTGCAGGAGCGGTCGCTGAGGGTGCTCAGGCGTATCTGCGGCGCCAATACACCACGATCGGTATCGTCGGCATCGTCATCTTCGTCTTGCTCGTCTATTTCCTCGGAATCTACGTCGCCATCGGCTTCCTGATCGGCGCGGTCCTGTCGGGGGCCGCCGGCTTCATCGGCATGAACGTCTCGGTCCGCGCCAATGTGCGTACGGCCCAGGCGGCGACGACGTCGCTCGCCGGTGGCCTCGAGCTCGCCTTCAAGGCAGGCGCGATCACCGGTATGCTGGTGGCAGGTCTCGCATTGCTCGGCGTGACGCTCTATTTCGGCTTCCTGGTGCATTCGCTGAAGCTCGCGCCAGACAGCCGCGTCGTCGTCGACGCCCTGGTGGCGCTCGGCTTCGGCGCCTCGCTGATCTCGATCTTCGCCCGTCTCGGCGGCGGCATCTTCACCAAGGGTGCGGACGTCGGCGGCGATCTCGTCGGCAAGGTCGAGGCCGGCATTCCCGAGGACGATCCGCGCAACCCGGCCACGATCGCCGACAACGTCGGCGACAATGTCGGCGACTGCGCCGGCATGGCCGCGGACCTGTTCGAGACCTATGCGGTGACCGCGGTCGCCACCATGGTGCTCGCTGCGATCTTCTTCGCCAAGACGCCGATCCTCGCCAACATGATGACGCTGCCGCTCGCGATCGGCGGCATCTGCATCATCACGTCGATCATCGGCACCTTCTTCGTCAAGCTCGGGCCGAGCCAGTCGATCATGGGCGCGCTCTACAAGGGCCTGATCGCAACCGGCGTCCTGTCGCTGGTCGGCATCGGCGGCGTGATCTACGCGCTGATCGGGTTCGGCAAGCTCGACGGCGTCGACTACACCGGCATGGCGCTGTTCGAATGCGGCGTGGTCGGCCTCGTCGTCACCGCGCTGATCATCTGGATCACCGAATACTACACCGGCACGGACTATCGTCCGGTGAAGTCGATCGCGCAGGCCTCGGTGACCGGCCACGGCACCAACGTGATCCAGGGCCTTGCCGTCTCGATGGAAGCGACCGCGTTGCCCGCGCTCGTCATCATCGCCGGCATCCTGGTCACCTACAGCCTCGCCGGCCTGTTCGGCATCGCGATCGCGACCGCCACCATGCTGGCGCTGGCCGGCATGATCGTCGCGCTCGACGCCTTCGGCCCGGTGACGGACAACGCCGGCGGCATCGCCGAGATGGCGGGCCTGCCGAAGGAAGTGCGCAAGTCGACCGATGCGCTCGACGCGGTCGGCAACACCACCAAGGCGGTGACGAAGGGTTACGCGATCGGCTCCGCCGGTCTCGGCGCTCTCGTGCTGTTCGCGGCCTACAACCAGGACCTCAAGTTCTTCGTTGGGGATTCCGCGCACCATCCCTACTTCGCGGGCGTCAATCCGGACTTCTCGCTGAACAATCCCTACGTCGTGGTGGGCCTGCTGTTCGGCGGCCTCCTGCCGTATCTGTTCGGCGCGATGGGCATGACCGCGGTCGGCCGAGCCGCGAGCGCGATCGTCGAGGAGGTCCGGCGCCAGTTCCGCGAGAAGCCGGGCATCATGCAGGGCACCGACAAGCCTGATTATGGCAAGGCGGTCGACCTGCTGACCAAGGCGGCGATCAAGGAGATGATCATCCCCTCGCTGCTCCCGGTGCTGTCGCCCATCTTCGTCTATTTCGCGATCTATGCGATCGCGGGCGGCGGGGTGGCCGGCAAGTCGGCGGCGTTCTCGGCCGTCGGCGCCATGCTGCTCGGCGTGATCGTGACGGGCCTGTTCGTCGCGATCTCCATGACCTCGGGCGGCGGCGCCTGGGACAACGCCAAGAAGTACATCGAGGACGGTCATTTCGGCGGCAAGGGCTCTGACGCCCACAAGTCGGCGGTGACCGGCGACACCGTCGGCGATCCCTACAAGGACACGGCGGGCCCCGCGGTGAATCCGATGATCAAGATCACCAACATCGTGGCCCTGCTGCTGCTGGCGATCCTGGCGCACTGAGCCGCGCGAACGAGACAAGACAAAACCCCGCGGCGTGAGCCGCGGGGTTTTTGTTTCTCGCCGTCATTCCGGGGCGGTCCAAAGGACCGAACCCGGAATCTCGAGATTCCGGGTTCGGCTCTTTCGAGCCGCCCCGGAATGACGCTTCGCGTCACTGCACGTCCATCTGCAGCCCTTCCTTCTGGATGATGCCGGCGAACTTCTTCGTCTCGGCGTCCACGAAGGCGGCGAACTGCTCCGGCGTGCCGTAATCGGCGCGGGCGCCCATGGCGGCGATCTGCTTCTTGACGTCGTCGCGCTCCAGCATCGCCTTGACCTGGAGATTGAGCGCGCCCAGCACCTCCGGCGAGACGCCCTTCGGCAGGAACACCGAGAACCACGACGAGACGTCGAAATTCGCAAGCTCCGGCGCGCTCTCGCGCATGGTCGGCAGGTTAGGGGCGAGGTCGCTGCGCTCGGGCGTGGTGACGCAGAGGCCGGTGAGGGTGCCGTTCTGAACCTGCGGCAGGCTTGGATAGAGATTGTCGAACAGGATCTGGATGTCGCCGGCGAGCGCGGCCTGCAGCGCGGGTCCGGCGCCGCGGAACGGGATGTGCGTCATCTTCAGCCCGGTGAGCTGGAGGAACCAGGCGCCGGTGAGGTGAGGGCTCTGGCCGACGCCGGAGGAGGCGTAGCTGAGCTTGTCCGGATTGGCCTTGAGAAAGGCGATCAGCTCGGCAACCGACTTGATGCCGGTCTTCGGATGCGCCGAGACGATGTTCGGGATCCGGATCATGTTGGAAACCGGCTGGAGCTGGTCCGGCTTGTAGGTGAGGTTCTTGAAGATGCTGTAGGCGATCGCGTTCGGACCGGGATTGCCGATCAGGATGGTGTGGCCGTCAGGCTTGGCGCGGACCACCTCGGCCGTGCCGATGGTGCCGCCGCCGCCGGAGCGGTTTTCAACGACGGCCGACTGGCCCCATGCGGTTTGCAGATGTGCGGCGAGGAGCCGGCCCATCACGTCGGTCGAGCCGCCGGCTGCGGCCGGGACGACGAGACGAACGGTCTCGGTCGGTTTCCAGTCCGCAAGGCTCGATCGCGGCAGGATGGCCGCGGCCGAAAGGCCCGCAGCAGCGGTGAGCACGCGACGGCGGGACAACAAAGTGTTCTGAAGTTTCTTGGGCACGAATCCAACTCCCTGCTTCTTGCTTTGCAGCGAGCGTAAGGAACCCGACTTGCGACGGCAAGTCGCACGCGACGACCAAGGCCGCGCAGAGGGTGGCACGACGCCGCAGGCGAGCGCCATTTACCTTCCGGCGGAATTGGAGCCGCGCGAGAGGCTCGCCTTGAAGCGTTGTCGCGACGCCAACCGGCGTCCACGTCGCTCGAAAAGGAGCTGGCGACCTAGTTGAAGCTGAGCAGCTTGAACAGCGGCGCGAGGTAGCTCATCTCCTGACCCGACGTCGCCGTGGTGCGGCTGATGAAGTCGAAGATCTTGCCGTCCTGCAGGCCGTAATTCGCCAACCGGCGCACGCGCCGGTTCTTGTCGAAATAGACCGCGATCACGCGCTGGTCGATCACCTTCTGGTTCATGAAGGCGACCATGCGCTCCGAGCGCTGCGAGATGTAGTAGAACACCTCGCCGTCGAGGGTGGCGACGGTGGAGGGCGTGCCCATCACGATCAGCACCTGATCCTGGCTCGCGCCGATCGGAATCTGCTCCAGCGCGCCGGGCGGCAGGATGTAGCCCTTCTGGAACTGTTCGCCGGTGCAGCCCGCAAGAGCGGCGCCGACCACGGCCATTGCGGCGAGCATGCGCAAGCCGCGCCAGCGTGCATGAAGGCCGCGCCGCTTGTCCGCGCGCAGGCTGGTCTGGTTCGTCGTGGTCATAGCGGAATTGATTCCGTCCCCTTGCGTCGCGCGAGGCGCTGAAGTACCGGGCTGGGCGACTGAATGCAACTCGCGCGCGCCCGCTTGCGGAAACCACAATGCTTTGGCCGTTCAATCACTTCAGGAAACCCCGGCTAACCCCGCCAGGCACCATTGAAGCCATCTATGGCATGATCGTGACGCAGGCGCGAGAACCCATATTTTACCGCGACTTGGGCGTGCCCGATACGGTTAACGGGCGTTTCGACCTGTTGCTGCTGCATCTCTGGCTGCTGCTGCGACGCCTGCGCACGGTCCAGAGCGCCGCGGAGCTGTCGCAGGCGCTGTTCGACCGCTTCTGCGAGGATATGGACGACAATCTGCGCGAGATGGGGGTGGGCGACCAGACCGTGCCGAAGCGGATGCGGGCCTTCGGCGAGGCCTTTTACGGCCGCGTCCAGGCCTATGACCTTGCCGTGGAGGCCGGCGGCGAGGCACTGGCAGAGGCGATCTGCAAGAATATCTTGAATGGGACAGGCCTGGACCAAGCGAAGCGGCTCGCGGCCTATGCCCGAGCCAGTGAGGCCGCGCTCGGCCAGGCCGACGAGGCCGCGCTGCTGCGGGCCTCTTTCAGCTTTCCTCCAGCGCGCAGCGAGGATGTCACGCCATGAGCCGACCAAATACCGGATCCGCGCCCGATCCCTGGCGGGCGCCCGTCATCGTCGCCCAGGTCCCCGATACCGGCCTGCATCGCGAACTCGAGGCCTCGGCCGCCGAGCGGCACGCCATGGCGGAGCTCGCGGGCGTGCGGGAGATCCTGTCTGCCGAAGCCGATTTCGACGTGCTGCCCAAGAGCGGCGGCCGGGTTCAGGTGACCGGCACCATCAGGGCCAGGGTCGGCCAGACCTGCGTGGTCACGCTCGATCCGATCGAGAGCGAGATCGAGGAGGAGGTGGACCTGATGTTCGCCCCCGAGGCCGAGGCGCGGCGCCTGGCCGACCTGATCGAGGAGGGCCAGGACGGCGACGATCCGCCCGAGGTCGCCGATCCGCCGGAGGCCATCGTCAATGGAATCATCGACCTCGGCCGGGTCGCCACCGACGCCCTGTTCCTGGCGATCGATCCCTATCCGCGCAAGCAGGGGGCCGTGTTCGAGGCGGAGGTCACCGCCCCCGATCCGGAGGACCATCCGTTCGCGGCGCTGAAGGCGCTGCAGGACAGCAAGAAGGACCGGTAGCGGGGCGTTTCTACGGGAGATCGCCTTGCCGGGGTGCGCGAGGCATTTCCCGGGATGGTTTCAAACATGCCCTTATCTATCTGATTTCAATATGTTCCTTGCCGATTTCGGGATTCACGGTCGGATCGCCCAGAAAGCAAAAGGCTGGGGGCAAGAGGTTGTTTCGGGGTAACAAAACGCTATTGTCGCGCCCCGGTCCGGGTGCGGCGTGGCGCTTGGCCGGGTCGCCATGTCCGTGGCGAACCCATCCGCGGCCCCCGCTGATCCAAGACCGCACCAGACCAGGTTTCCAGGACTTTTATGCCAAGCAAGGTTCGCATCGCGCTGGACGCCATGGGCGGCGACGTCGGCCCTGCCGTGGTCATTCCGGGCGCGGCCATCTCGCTTGGGCGGCACCGCGATAGCGAGTTCCTGCTGGTCGGCGACCGCGCCAGGATCGAGGCGGAACTCGAGAAGTCCCCGAAGCTGAAGGCCGTCTCGAAGATCGTCCACACCGATGTGGCCGTCGGCATGGACGACAAGCCGAGCCAGGCGCTGCGGCGCGGCCGCAAGACCTCCTCGATGTGGATGGCGATCGACGCCGTCAAGCGGGGCGAGGCCGATGTTGCGATTTCGGCCGGCAATACCGGCGCGCTGATGGCGATGGCCCGGTTCTGCCTGCGCACGCTGCCGGGCATCGACCGCCCGGCCATCTCCGCGATCTGGCCGACCAAGCGCGGCGAATCCGTGGTGCTCGATCTCGGCGCCACGCTCGGCGGCGACGCCCACCATCTGGTGTCGATGGCGGTGATGGGCGCGGCCAAGGCGAGCGTGCTGTTTAACAAGAAGCGGCCGACCGTCGGCCTGCTCAATATCGGGACCGAAGAGGTCAAGGGCCACGAGGAGATCCGCGAGGCCAGCGAGATCCTGCGGGCCAGGAACCTGCCGGAGCTCGACTATATCGGCTTCGTCGAGGGGGACGGCATCGGCAAGGGCGTCGCCGACGTCATCGTCACCGAAGGCTTCAGCGGCAACATCGCGCTCAAGACCGCCGAGGGAACCGCCCGGCAGATGGCCGAGTTGCTCCGCAACGAGTTGCAGCGGAGTTGGCTGACCAAGCTCGGCTACCTCTTGGCCCGCCGCGCCTTCCAGGCCCTGCGCGACAAGATGGATCCTAACAAGTCCAACGGCGGCGTGCTGCTGGGACTGAACGGGATCGTGGTCAAGAGCCATGGCGGAACCAGCGCCGAAGGCTTTGCCTATGCGATCGATGTTGGCTATGAGATGGCTCACTACGATCTCCTGAACAAGATCAATCAGATGCTCAACCGCGAGGGTGGTGCACTCAATTCCGTGCAGGCCGCGCAGGAGGCTGTTTCGTGACTCAAATTCGTTCGGTCGTGCTTGGCTGCGGCTCCTATCTGCCGGAGCAGGTCGTGACCAACGCCCAATTGGCGGCGCGTATCGACACCTCCGACGAGTGGATCGTGCAGCGCACCGGCATTCGCGAGCGGCACATCGCGGCCGAGGGCGAGTTCACCTCGCATTTGGCGATCCGGGCGGCGCAGGCCGCGCTCAGCGATGCCGGCCTTGACGCGCAGTCGATCGACCTGATCGTGCTGGCGACCTCGACGCCGGACAACACCTTCCCCGCGACCGCCGTCGCCGTGCAGCACGGGCTCGGCATCAACCACGGCGCGGCCTTCGACCTGCAGGCGGTGTGCTCGGGCTTCGTGTTCGCGCTCGCCACCGCCGACAACTTCCTGCGCACCGGCGCCTTCAAGCGCGCGCTGGTGATCGGCGCCGAGACCTTCTCGCGCATCCTCGACTGGAACGACCGCGGCACCTGCGTGCTGTTCGGCGACGGTGCCGGCGCGGTGGTGCTGGAGGCGCAGGCGCAGCCGGGCAAGGCGGCGACCGACCGCGGCGTGGTCACGACTCACCTGCGCTCCGACGGTCGCCACAAGGCAAAGCTGTTCGTCGACGGCGGGCCGTCCTCGACCCAGACCGTCGGCCATCTGCGCATGGAGGGCCGCGAGGTCTTCAAGCATGCGGTCGGCATGATCACCGACGTGATCGTCGACGCCTTCGAGGCGACCGGGCTCAATGCCGAGACCATCGACTGGTTCGTGCCGCACCAGGCCAACAAGCGAATCATCGACGCTTCCGCCCACAAGCTCCACATTGCGCCCGAGAAAGTGGTGCTGACGGTGGACCGTCACGGCAACACCTCGGCCGCCTCGATCCCGCTGGCGCTGTCGGTGGCGCGCAAGGACGGCCGCATCAAGAAGGGCGACATGGTTCTCATGGAGGCCATGGGCGGCGGCTTCACCTGGGGCTCGGCGATGGTGCGCTGGTAGAGCCACAGTCGATAAAATTTTGCCGGAATTAGCCGCCATTATCGATGCGCGTGCATTGATGAGCGCTGTTGACCGCCGTAACGTAAGCTCATAATTTCAGACAACAATTGTTCGCCGTGATGTGGGGCAGGGCGATGACCGATCAAAGTAAAACCGTAACGCGTGTCGATCTGTGCGAAGCCGTCTACCAGAAGGTGGGCCTGTCGCGCACGGAATCCTCTGCGTTCGTGGAACTCGTGCTGAAGGAGATCACCGACTGCCTGGAGAAGGGCGAGACGGTGAAGCTATCCTCGTTCGGCTCCTTCATGGTGCGCAAGAAGGGCCAGCGTATCGGCCGCAACCCGAAGACCGGCACCGAGGTGCCGATCTCGCCGCGCCGCGTCATGGTGTTCAAGCCGTCGGCGATCCTCAAGCAGCGGATCAACGCCCAGCACCGCACCAACGGCGACGCCAGCAAGGCGCAACCCGAGGCGTAACCGCCTTTCGAAGAGGATTGGCATTTGGACAAGGCGCCGGATGCGTTCCGAACCATCAGCGAAGTAGCGCAGGAGCTCGACATCCCGCAGCACGTGCTGCGGTTCTGGGAGACCCGCTTCTCCCAGATCAAGCCGATGAAGCGCAGCGGCGGCCGCCGCTATTACCGCCCCGACGACGTCGACCTGCTCAAGGGCATCCGCCGGCTGCTCTACGGCGAGGGCTACACCATCCGCGGCGTGCAGCGGATCCTCAAGGAGCATGGCGTCAAATCGGTGCAGGGCCTCGCCGACAGCGCCGCCGCGGTCTCGTTCGGCGCCATCGAGGACGCCATCGGCGCGAGCCTGATGGAGCCCGAGGACGAGGAGGCGCCGATCAAGGGCGTCGCCGATGCCGACGATGACGACTACCAGGGTGACGAGGAGGAAGGCATCGACTTCCGCTTCACCGAGGTCGACGACGAAGAGATCCTCACCACCTTCCGCAAGGGCGGCACGCCCGCCGCCCCGGCCGGCCCCAGCGCGCTGGACCGGGAGCGCCTCGGGAAGGTGCTCGCCGACCTCGTCGCGTGCCGCGAGATGCTGGATCAGGCCCTGAACGACGGCTAGAGGCGGTCTTCGGACCGCTTGCGGCCAGTTCCCCGGGGCGCCCTGGGCGCAAAGCCGATCAAGGAGAGGCACCAAAATGCTGCGGCCTCGCCTTGCGCATCGCGCCGATCCTAGCTAATGGAACGACGTTCGGAGCGTGGCGCAGCCCGGTTAGCGCACTAGTCTGGGAGACTAGGGGTCGGAGGTTCAAATCCTCTCGCTCCGACCATTTTTTCCAAAGTATCAGTCGGGTGGATGAACCTGCCGTAGGGCTCGCGCTGGCGGGCGCGCAGGTCGGCAGCGAGTGGCTGCTTCGGTGATCGGCAACCCAAATGCCGGAAAATAACCCCATGCACAGTAGCGATGTCATTGAGGGAATGGTGTTTTTCCGAATCGATTTGCAGCGCGTGAGGCTGCTTCTACCAAAAGGTGTAGCGACGGCCTGTACTCCCACGCTAATTTGTGGCGTTGGGCAGGAATTGGATCGATGGCGCAGCTTGTGAAAGCCATGGCGTGGCGGAAGATTTACGCGCTCGCTCTTCTATTGGCTTTTCAGTCGGGTTCGGCGGACGCGCAATCGAACATGACCGTAAAGGGATTCCCGCCGGAGCTACCCATTGAGATAGCGGGCAATGGATGGTTCGTCTTTTTGGACGGAGACATCGATCCCGATGCACCCCAGCGGTTTGAGCAGTATGTCACGCAAAACCGTATTCCCGATCGGTCTATTGTCTACCTGAACTCACCTGGTGGAAGCTTGGCTGCGGGCATAGAACTCGGTCGTCTGTTCCGAAAATATGGTTTCTCCACCGATATCGGTCGGAAATCACCATTCTCTCCGAAGCGCTACGATATTGATGCGGGCGGCTGTTATAGCGCGTGCGCGTACGCTTATTTGGGCGGTCAATTCAGGTATTTGAAGCAGGGGTCCCGATACGGCGTTCACCAATTCAAGTCGGTGCGGGCCGATGAGCGCATTGAAGGGACTGCTCAGGTCATCTCCGCTCTGGCAGTCGAATACATGCGCTCGATGGATGTTGATCCAGATCTTTTCACGTTGAGCGCCGCCGCGAGCCCTGACGGGATGCAGGAGATCGACAAAGTAACTTTGGAGCGGCTGAATGTCGTCAATAACGGGCGGACCCGACCTGTCTGGACAATCGAAAGTACGGGCGGACAACTTTATCTGAAAGGACAGCGAACAACCGAAGAATCTGGAATCAACAAGTTCATCCTCTACTGCGAAAAGCGACGCGCAGTTTTGCTCGCTATCTTCGACACTCTTCGCAGGGATGCAGAGCTCATGAATATGGCAGCCCATTCTCTTTTGATCGATGGGCAGGTGTATCGGCTGAGGCCCGATTCCAAGCGGATTCAAAATGGGTTGTTCAATGTCGCGTATACACTCTCGCAAAAGGAACTAGTCGCACTTCGCAAGGGAGAGAATGTTGGTGTGGCGATTCAGGCCTCGTACGAGGCACCTATATTCCTCGGGTTCGAGGGAATGAGCATCGGGAGCGGCAAGCTGAAGCTTGTTGGCATACTCGATCAGTGCGCTCTATAGGGGCTTCCCATTTTGCAGTCACCGCAGGCCTCGCTTCTCCGCGCGCCAGGCGGCGCATCATTCTAGCAAGCGCGTCCGGTCACGAGTCTGCGCAGGGCTTTCTCGATCGGGAGGTCCGCGACCTCCGCGTGCGCTGAGCGGACGATCCCGATGATCTCAGAGCGTGCGACGAAGCCGCTACTCTGGGGCTGAACAAAGCCGCCTCCGCGAACGCCGAAGACAGTTCGCGGTGACCAGCGGATTCACTAGCCGAAGCAGCGCGCCATCCGGCTCTTCGGAGTTCATCGCAGATGATGGCCGCGACTATCGCGGCCAATCGGTTCGCACCGCATTGGAGAACCGAGACTCAGGTTGCCGGCCTTACGGGCAGGGATGCCGCAGGCCATCATAGCCGAGATAGGTGCCGGAATACGGGTCATAGGACCTGAAGCGTTGGGCGCAATAGGCCACCGCGTCGCCAACATAGGGAGGCGGAGCGACATAGACCGGCCCGTAATAGCCGGGATAGCCGGGGCCGTAGCCGTAATACCCATAGGGTCGCGTTGCGCCAATGATCGCTCCGCCGATCAGGGCGCCGGCGATGCCTGCACCAATTCCAATTCCTGCACCGCCACGATAGCCGCCGTGCCAGCCGCGGCGATATTGCACGGTCTCGACCGATGGCGCCACCGTGCTACGCAGCATCAGCGGGGACGTTAGTGGCGCCGCAGTGACGGGCGCGGCGAGCCACGGCGTGGTGGCGACGACGAGCGCAACAAGCATAGTCCTGGACGACTTGTTCATGACAGCATCTCCAATGCGTTTTCGAGTAGCGCGGCCGTCTGCGGCGGCATCTTCGAAAAGGATCGACCAATAATGGTCCAGGAAGGCTGACTTGAATTGAT
The DNA here is from genome assembly GCF_006658625.1 of Bradyrhizobium sp. UNPF46. NCBI lineage: Bacteria > Pseudomonadati > Pseudomonadota > Alphaproteobacteria > Hyphomicrobiales > Nitrobacteraceae > Bradyrhizobium > Bradyrhizobium sp. UNPF46. Next base: position 38,406 of record NZ_LFJB01000081.1, on the reverse strand, counting down.
CTGGCGCAACGTGGGCGCGCATCGATCGGACAAACTTGATCTTGTTCATTGGAGACATCTGCGCCTTGCGCGCGAACCAATGGCCGATCTTTCCTCATATCCGCAGTCGCGCACGCGTGTCGGCTGGTCTTCTCAGATTGTTGGTGGGCTGATCTGCCTGGCGGCCATCCGCCGAAGGTCGATCTAAGACGTGACGAAAACTTCTACGGACATCCCGGCGAAGGCGCCGGTGCTGCCGACGAAACTGCCGGACACCGGGATCGTCTGCCGGATGTCGCGCGCGACCGCGACCGGGATCAGATTGAAGCCGCCGAGGCTGCGGTTGGTCGGGTCGAATGTGATCCAGCCGGCTCCAGGTACGAAGACCTCCGCCCACGCATGGGTTGATCCCGCACCGCTCGACCCGATGCTGCGTTGGTCTGGATTGTAAAGATAGCCGGACACGATTCTGGCTCCGAATCCGAGCATGCGCGCGGCCTCGGTGAACAGCACGGCGAAATCCCGGCATGATCCCCAGCCACGATTCAGGGTTTCCACCGGCGTTTGGGTGCCCTCGTCCTCACGGCTCTGATACCGGACAGCTTCGGAAACGCCGACGCTGAGGTCTTTTAGCAGTGACAGCGTGTCAGTCCGACTTCCTCGAACGAACATTTGCGCCCAGTTTCGCAGGACTCCCGCCGAGTCCGAGAACTGGGGGAGGGCCAGGGCGCCGAGATCGGTCCAGTCGTCGTCGGAATAGTGGAAGGGGTAAGACACGGCCGAGACCGCGATATCGAACACTGGCCACGCGACGGCGTCGAGCTGAAGCTCCGCGACGCTGGCGATCGCCAGAGTGGAGGCCGTCATCTGAAACGTGGCCGTCGCGATTGCATTGCCGAACACATCGTGCGCCCAGGTCAAGGCCGCGGGCGGGGTGACCGTGATATTGCTCGAAATCAAGCGAAGCTCGCGGCTTTCGCGCGGACGAAGCATCAGGCGGTGCGGCAACAGGCGCACGGGCTCGTTGAATCGATACGTCGTCGTGTGCAGAACCTTCAGTGTTGTCAACGAAAGCTCCATCGGCGGCGACGTCGGATCAGGACCCTCGTCCGTGGCCAGCGCGGGAAGTATGGCGAGTTGGACGTGCCCATGCAAATGTGTGGACGTCGTGTCGGCGCGCCGATCCTGGGTGGTCGAGGCGGCCAGGAGGAACGCTCCATGACAAGACGGCCACCGCTTCCCAAGCATTTGAGCCGCCCCCGGGCGATCGCCATCGGACGGCAGATTCGGGAGCCTCGAGAGTGTCGGCTTCGCTAGCAGTACATCTGCCGACGCATCGACCGAGACCTACCTCAAATACCCCACCACCAACCGCGTCGTCTCGTCCGCCAGCGTCCGTACCATCTTCTCCGACAGCATCTCGGCGCCGTGCAGCACGGTGTTGTGCGCGATCGCTTCGATCGCGCCGACGCAGATGAAGGTTGCGACGTCGAGGTCGACCTTGCGCATCTCCTTGCGGCGGCTTTCGAGATAGGCGCGCACCAGGGCCTGGATCTCGCGGTTGTAGGCTTCGACGTCTTTGAGCTGGCCGGTGCGCGGGATCTGCTCGGCGAGCACCCGATGCAGTTTCGGATTGATGCGGTGGGCGTCGATCGCGACGGTGACGAGTTTTCGCACCGCCTTGTCGATCGGTAGGTCCGCGACCTCCGCGAGCGCTGAGCGGACGATGCCCATGATCTCCTCGTTGTGGCGGTCGATCACGGCGGCGACGAGCGCTTCCTTGCTCGGGAAGTATTGATAGAGCGAGCCGACGCTGACGCCGGCGACTTCCGCGATCCGGTTGGTGCTGGCCTTCTCGAAACCATCGCGGACCAGAATGCGAGCGGTCGCCTCGACCAGCGCGTCGACGGTGGCGCGGGAGCGCTCCTGGGAAGCATTTTTGCGAGGTTTTGTCGGCGGTTGGCGAGCCACGATGTTGTGATCCGAATGCGAGTATGAAAAGCGAGCGAATGCTCACATTATATCGGCAGGTGGCGGTGGGTCGGCAAGCCCGTTGTCGCCGTGTCGAAACAGCCATGTGGGGATGTGGCCATGAGCGTCGCCAGACTAGTGTCGGCCTTGCAGTTCTGCCCGGGCGGTTGCCTGTTCAGTCCGCCGGCCCGGCGCGATCCGGCCCCAAGCCTGCAGAGCCGCGCCTTCAACATGGTGCTCTCCCTGCTGCCCTACAAGAAGCAGCTGGCATCAGCCGAAGCGGTGCACGCGCATGTGCAGAAGCTCGCACTTAAGCCTGTCACCTTCGAGCCGACGGGGCTCGGCCGCGGTGTCGAGGCGACGCTGACGAAGATGGGCGGATGGCCGGTCTATTACACCGCGCCGTCCTCGGGCCATGAGGGCTGCAACTTCGTCATGTTCCTGCATGGCGGCGGCTACATCAACGAGATCGTGCCGGCGCATTGGCGCTTCGTCGGCGAGATGACGCGCAAGGCGAACGTCGTCTGCGTCGTGCCGATCTATCCGTTGGCGCCGCGCGCCACCGCGAAGGACGTGGTGCCGGCGACGGCCGAGATCTTGCGCATGCTGCTGGAGGACGCGGGGTCTGCCAAGGTGACAGTGGTCGGCAACTCCGCCGGCGCGGGGCTCGCGCTTGCCGCGTGCCAATGGCTGCGCGATCGCGGGCATCGGCAGCCGGACCGGATGGTGCTGATCTCGCCCGCCGCCGATGCCTCGGTCAGCCGTCCCGAGCAGATCGAGATCGCCAAGCGCGATCCGCTCCAGGACATTCCGGGGATCGTCGAGGCCGGGCATCTCTATGCCGGCGCGCTCGATATCGGCCATCCCTTCGTCAGCCCGCTCAACGGCGCCTTCCGCGCGCTGGCGCCGATGACGATCTTTTCGGGCACGCGCGATCTGCTCTACCCCGACAGCGTCGACCTTGCGGCGCGGGCGAGGGCGGTGGGCGTGCCGGTCGAGCTGCATCTGCTGCGTGACCAGCCGCACAATTATGCGCTGATGCCGACGCCGGAGGGACGGCGCGCGCGGGCGATGATCTTGCAGGCGGTGGCGTGATTGAAAGAGGCGTGTGATCGTTGTCACAGGACGCGCGCCGTCTCGTCACGACTGGCGCGGTGCGGCCCGTCGGAGGCGGCCTCCGGGGCGTTTCCTCGTATCCGTAGGCTTGTATCCGTAGTCTTGCGGGGCCGTCAGGCGTGGCCCTTGATCTCGTAGTGGCCGGGCACGCATTTGTACCGATCCAGGCGCCAATTGGCGTGATAGATCGGATGCTCGCCCATCCATTTCGCGAGCGGTGCCTGTGCGCCGACCGCACATTGCATCATCGAAATCTCGGGCGTCATGTTGCTGTCGGTCACGATTTCCTCGACGCAACTGCCTGAGCTAGCTGCGCTAAGCCGGCAGAGCACGGCTACGACGGTCACGAACATTCCTGTCACCTCATCGGTAGTTGCAGACCACGAAGAGGATGCAAGCGGAGTGCCAGAGCCTGTGACACGCAAACAACACGCTGGCCTGGCCGACTCGACCCAGCGTCCGAGGTCCATTTGACGATTCGGATTGTAAAAAATTTGCCCATAAACCGAAGCCGGACAAATACGGGAACCGGGGGACTACGGCTCCGCGCCGGCCTCCGCGCCTGGCAACGGCTCTCCTTGCGACGACGGAGCAAGCGCCTCGTCCTTCGAGACGACCGCTTTCAGCGGTCCCTCAGGATGAGGCTAATGAGCAGCGGTGCTCGTTGAGGCCGCCGCCACAGGCTCCGCCCTCATCCTGAGGGCCCGCCAACGGCGGGCGTCTCGAAGGATGTGCTGCGGGCGTTGCCGTCTTTCATGCAGGAGCTACGTGAGCGCGCGATTGTCCGCGCGCCGAAATAACGACATCGCCGATCCGCTTTCATTTGCGGATGCGGCGCTGCTACATTTCGCGCGCGCCCCAATCAGCGGCGCGATGACGAAGAAACATACCGACAAGGGAGGGGCCGAAAGTCCCATGAAGGATTTCGCAGGAAAGATCGCGGTCATCACCGGCGGCGGCACGGGAATGGGGCGGGAGCTCGCGCGGCAGCTCGTGGCCGAGGGCTGCAACGTCGCGATGTGCGACGTCTCGGAGGCCGCGATGGCGGAGACCAAGCGGCTCTGCGAGACCGAGAAGTTGCCGCAGGGCCTGCGCGTCACGACGCATGTCGCCGACGTCGCGATCGAGGATCATCTGAAGCGTTTTCGCGACGAGCTCGCCGAGCAGCAGAAGACCGACAGGATCCATCTGCTGTTCAACAATGCCGGCATCGGTGGCGGCGGCAGCCTGTTCACCAACACGCGCGAGCAGTGGGAGCGCACCTTCAACATCTGCTGGGGCGGCGTCTATCTCGGCGTGCGCACCTTCCTGCCGATGCTGGTCGCCGCGGACGAGGCGCACATCGTCAACACCGCCAGCGTCAACGGCTTCTGGGCCTCGATCGGCATGGGGCAGGCGCACACCGCCTACAGCTCGGCCAAGTTCGCGGTGAAGGGATTCACCGAAGCGCTGATCAACGATTTGCGCCTGCACGCGCCGCACGTCAAATGCTCGGTGGTGATGCCCGGCCATATCGGCACCTCGATCGTCTCCAATTCGCGCAAGGTGCAGAGCGCCGACGGTTCGGAGCGGCTCAATCCCGACGAGGTCGCGCTGACGCGCAAGCGCATGGTCGCGGCCGGCGTGCCGGATGCCGACAAGATGTCGGACGAGGACATCCAGGCGGTGTTCGCCGAGCGCGCCCGCAGCTTCCTGGAGGATGCGCCGACGACGGCCGCGCAAGCCGCGAAGATCATTCTCGACGGAGTGAAGGCAGAGCGCTGGCGCATCCTCGTCGGCGACGACGCCAGGCGGCTCGACGAGCGCGTGCGTGCAACGCCCGAGCAGGCCTATGACCGCGCCTTCTACGAAAGTTTCACGCAGGAGGTCGGCTGGCGGCTCGGTTGAGGCGCCGCGCCGGCAGCCGTCGGCGCGCGCGCCCATGTAGGTATGATAGTCATCATGACAAGAGGTGCGCGCCTGATATTGCGTGTCACCTCTTGCCAATGTTCAGGCCCGTATGCCGAATTGGAATGTCATGCATGCGTCACGGATCATCGTTCAAGCGATGGTGATCTCAAACGCCTGTAATGCCACGCGCGACGCCTTGGTCGGGAAACTGAAATGGTTTAGTGAATCGCGGGTAACGCGAGATAGAGCGTAGCTCCCGATGATACCCGCATGCCTCTCCGACGACTGGACCCTTTGCCCGGAGCGAGAGGACATCTCCGCTGAATTCACGCGGTTGCTGACCGCGGCGCAGGAGGGCGGCGCCACCATCGCCGAATGCCTGATGATCGCGCGGCATCTCGAGAGCAGCGACGACCGGTCCTGGCACCGCGAGTGGAAGCGGCTGGCGCAAGCCAACCGGCAGCGAGCCGAGGCCGCTTTCGCGGAAGGCCATCTGGCCAGCGCCCAGCGCAACTGGCTGCGCGCCATGAACTACTATGGCGCGGCGGCGATGCCGCTCGACCAGGCCGACGAGCGCCGCTGGGTCGCTGTGCTCACGATGCAGGAATGCGCGCGCCGCTACCTGTCGGCGCGCAGTCCCGCCGGCGAGGTCGTGACGATCCCCTGGCTCGACGGACACGCGTTGCAGGGTTATTTCCTGCCGGCACCTTCGGGAAGCGCGCGGGCTCCGACCGTGATCTGTATCGGCGAGCCCGGCCACCGCAAGGAGGAGTTCCTGTACAAGCTCGTGCCGCATGCGCGCGAGCGGGGCTTCTCGATGCTGGCGCTGGACCTGTTCGGCGACCGGCGCGACGACTACATCGACGTGCTGCTCCGGCGCGGAGATCTCGAGAGCGCGATTCCCTGCGTGATGGACCATCTGGAAGCGCGCGGCGACGTCGATTTCGCGCGGGTCGGGATCATCGCCGATGGCTGGGGCTCGTCCTTCGTGGCCCGCGCAGTGCTGCAGGAGCCGCGGCTCGCAGCCGCCGTCTGCGACGGTGGCCTGTGGGACCTGCACGAGCGGGCGTTTTTTGCCAGCCGGTTCGCGCTGAGCGACGTCGGCATCGTGCCGGTGCCGCATGCGCCGCTGATGGCCTCCAGCGCCGATTGTCCGGTGCTCATCACGCTCGGCGAGGACGGCTGGCTCAAGGCCGACCGGGCGCGCCAGCTCGTCCAGAGCTCCCGACACGGCGCTTCGGATGTGATGCTGAAGGTGTTCACGGCGGCCGAGACCGGCGCGGCGCAGGCCCATGCGGACAATCCGAGCCTCGCCAACGAGTACATCTTCGACTGGCTCGAATCGCGGCTCGGTGCCGCCGCCCGGCGGATCTGAGCCCCGTTCTCGGCCTTAGAGGTCGAGCGAGATCCGGACGCAGGCCTTCTCGAGGCGGTTCTTCAGCGTCGCCAGCTTTGCGGTGAATTCCGTCAGTTCGTCCTCGTCGAACTCCTGGAAGACGAATTCGCGAATCGTCTTGTACTGCTCGTTGAGGCTTGCGATGTGCTTCTGCGTCTTGTCGGTCAGCGACAACCGCACCACGCGGGCGTCGGTCAGCGAGGGACGACGGCGCAACAGGGCCTTCTTCTCGAGCAGCTTGGACTGCGTGGTGATGAAGGACGGATCCACGTGGAGCAGCTTGGAGACGACGTTGACCGGGATGCCGTCGTCCTTGTCGAGGTCGGAGATGGCCATCAGAATCAGCCATTGCGGGCCGCTGATGCCGAGCGTCTTCGCCCAGAACTGACGCAATTCCTCCAGGTGCATGTTGATCGACGATATCTCCCAGGTGAAACGCCGGATGATATCCAGGTTGCCGATCGAGCGCATTCGCGCTCCTTCTTTCCTCGTCGCGGACACAGCGTCACTCCCGTGGACGATAGTTCAGGCCGATGTTCGTGGAGGGCCATAGTCCACGCAAGCCTGCTCTGACGCAAGTGCAGAGCAGGCTAATTTCGTCATTAGAGATACAAAGATGATCAGCTCAAGGATTGGCCCCGCAGGCATACGGTGTGGCGCGCGGGGCACAGGTCGGCTGAAACCACAAAGCTGATCTAATAAACTATTTTGATTAGTGAACGACGCGCTGCATATTGTTCCCCGACGGTGGGGGGTACTCGATCGTCCCGCTGCAGGTGGTTCGCTCACGTTCCTCGCGCATGGCCGAGGGTGTCCGAAAGCGACCGAGCGGAATTGAGAGATGGGGATCTGGGGGGCCTCACGGTCCGGTCTCCGCAACTTGGAGGTTTTATATGAGAGTGGTGAAGAGCCTTTTGCTTGGCACTGCGGCGGGTCTGATCGCCGTCGGTGGAGCCCAGGCGGCCGATCTTCCGGTCAAGGCCAAGGCAGTCGAGTACGTCAAGATCTGCTCGCTGTACGGCACGGGCTTCTACTACATCCCGGGCACCGACACCTGCATCAAGCTGGGCGGCTATGTGCGTGCTGAAGTCGCGCTCAACGCCGGCGGCAACTACAGCGCCCAGTACAACGGCGTGTTCGCGGCCAACAACCGCCTGAACAACTACTACTCGATGCGCGCTCGTGAAGATCTCAACATCGACACGCGCACCGCGACCGAATACGGCGTCGTCCGCACCTATTTCGACGCGGTGTTCACCTGGACGACTGGCAATTACGGCGGGACCGGCTCGGGCACGGGCGCGACCCAGTACAGCGGCTCGATCGGCCTCAACGCGGCCGGCACCGGCCTCACCGGTTCGGGCGGCGGCAGTGTCAACGGCACCGACGGCAACCTCTCGGGCGGCTCGCTCGGCGTCTACTACGCCTTCATCCAGTTCGCCGGCTTCACCATGGGTAAGGCGGTGTCGCAGTTCGACGCGCCCTGGATCAACTATCCCGGCAACAACTTCGACCAGCTCGTCGGCGGCAGCGGCTCCACCAACGGAGTCGCGCAGTTCACCTACACGGCCGATTTCGGCCAGGGCATCACGGCGGCGTTCTCGGCGCAGGACCAGACGCAGGTCTACCAGACCAGCCTCTGGAACACGGCCGGCATGTCCACCACCGGCGTGCTCGGCGGTGCGTACGGCTCGAACGACATCGGCGGCAGCCGCTCGCCCGACCTCGTCGCGATGGTTCGCGTCGATCAGGCCTGGGGTCTGTTCCAGGCGTCGGTCGCTGCGCACGACAACCATGTCGCCTATTACGGTGCCTCCGAAGCCACCGGTCATCCCGAGGACAAGTGGGGCTGGGCCGTTCAGCTCGCCCTGGGCATCAAGAACATCCCGACCGGCGCAGGCGACGTGATCAACATCTCGGGCGTCTACACCGAGGGCGCGAGCCGCTACAACTTCCAGGAGCTGGCCGCGACCAGCTACTCGATGTTCGGCAGCTCGAACGCCGCCTATCAGAGCATCGGCTTTGCCGGCGTGTCTGACGCGGTGTTTGCGCCGGGCGGCCAGCTCGAGCTGACCAAGACATACGGCTTCCGGGGCGCCTACACCCACAACTGGAACCCGTACTGGAACACGGCGCTCTACGGCGCGTGGGCTGCGGTCAACTACAGCGGCACCGCGAAGGGCCTGATCTGCGGCAGCGCCGCGTTCGCCACCCTGACCGGCACCTGCAACCCGGACTTCAACATCGGCCAGGTCGGTGTCATCACCCGCTGGACGCCGGTGAAGAACCTGACCTTCTCGGCTGACTTCACCTACAGCCACCTCGATCAGAAGTATTCGGGCGTGATCACGACCGGTGCGCTGACGGGCGTCGCCAAGCCGGCGACAACCTACGAGCTGAAGGACCAGGACACCTACAGCCTGCTGCTGCGCGCCCAGCGCAACTGGTAAGCTTGACGTCCATCGATGCGACAAGGCCCCGGCGGGACACCGCCGGGGCTTTTTGTTTGCGAAGATCTTCGCAATCCGATCGTCCGTGCGGCGGACGAAGACGAGCTATGCGATTCAATCGCCTCGAATTAATTTACTTACCTGAGTTACTAAGGTATATGACTCTCAGCCAAATACGAAAGTTGCGGCTCTTAGCTTCACGCTAAGCCTCCAGGAACCTCCGGTGATGCCCCACCGGAGGTTTTTCATTTCGGATCGCAGCTCGATGCGTCGCGCAATGATCTAGCCGCGCATCATTCGGGCGCGCGAATTCGGCCGGTAGGCGAGGCGGCTGTGGCCGGCGCAATAGGACTGACCGTCGGGCGCGGAATTGCCGCAGAAGCAGAAATCCTCGGCGCCCGGCGTCGAGATCGGCCAGCGGCAGCGGTTCTCGGCAAGCTCCAGCAGCGAGCAGCGATTGGCCTCGTCGATGGGACCCGTGACCACGGGGGCATCGGTCTCGCCATAGATCGTGGCGAGCATCTCATATTGCAGCCGCGGCACGGCCCGCACCCTTGCCGGCGCAGAGCCTTTGTCCTGAACCTTGCGATCGTCGACGGTCCGGCCACGCGTCAGATTGAGGCGGGACAGCTTGCCGATCACGGCATTGCGGCTGACGCCAATGTCGGCGGCGATCTCGCGGCAGGAGAGGCCGGCCTCGAAATGCTGCTTCAGAAGTTCAATTCGTTCGTCGGTCCAGGTGGGTGAGAGAACAGGCATTTGTAAACGGTCCCAGGTTGCAGATGTCGGCCATCCGCCGCTCGAGATCCGTCCGCTTCACGCACCGGCGCGCGCTCACGTCCTGCCATTGTCGCGGATCGACAAAAGCCCGTCCTTGATGGCGAGACGGATGCCTTCCTCGATCAAGGTCCGTGCGACGCCGGGAACGCTGGTGCCGTGGGTGCCCTGTCTCACCAACTTCTCCAGGTAGGTGATGGTCGAGAGCGCCAAAGTTACGGGAATACGGTCAGTCTCGGCTTTTTCGGTGGCCATGGCCCGAACGCTAGCCTCTTACTCAGGTACATAAAAGTAACGATTAAGACTCTATTTAGGTTCAGGGGCGGAAGTCAAATGCGGGCTGGGCCTGATGCACAGCATGTTGGAATCGCAGGGGAAATTACCCACGACTCAGCGCGCCGCACGGCGGACCGGGCGGCGGCGGTGGCGTCAACAGGTCGGCAGGAGTGGCCGGGCTCAGCCGTGCACGACGGCCTTTTCGATCATGCAATGGATCCCTTTGGCGCCGTTGACGGTCTGGGTCACCCGCAGGTCAGCCGCCAGACTGCACAGCGTGTAGGCATCCTCGCGCGACAGGTTTCGTCGTTCGCCGAGCAGGGCGATCATGTCGCGCAGCGCGCGCACCACGCACTGGTCGAGGTCGGGGTCCATCGCCATGGTCATGTAGTGCGTCGCCGTCTCGGCGCGGGGATAGTCGAACCTGAGGTCCTTGCGTACCGTCAGGCGGAAGCGGCCCTGGAGCGCCGTCTCGATCGCGGTGACGCAGACCTCGCCGTCGCCTTGCACGCCATGGCCGTCGCCGCAGGAGAACATCGCGCCCGGCACGAACACCGGCAAATAGAGCGTCGCGCCTGCACCCAGCTCCTTGTTGTCGAGATTGCCGCCCATGGCGCGCGGGATCAGCGAGGAGATGCGGCCCCAGCCTGGCGGCGGCGAGACGCCCATCACGCCGAAGAACGGCTTGAGCGGCAGGTCGAGACCCCACGGCATGCGACCGGTCATCCGCGTTCGGTCCAGCGGAATGTTCAGGATGCGCGTCTCGTGGAAATCGTCGGGCAGGGTGCCGGACAGCGGCTTGATCATGTTCCAGCCCCAATCCTGCCGGAGCTGAACGTCGAGGATCTCGACTGCGAGCACGTCGCCGGGCTCGGCGCCTTCGACCGCGATCGGTCCGGTGAGGATGTGGCCCGGCAGCATACGCTCGTTGCTCGCATGAACCTCGTGCATCTCGGGCGGAATGTGAAACTTGTCGCGGTCGGGCAGCATGTCCGGGCCGCCGCTGATGGTGTCGACGGTGACCTCGTCGCCACTCGCGATGGTGAGGACCGGCTTGAGGGCGGCTTCGAAGAAGCCCCAATGGCAGGTTTTGGGGCTGGAATGCAGGTGATGATGGGTCATGTGCCGCGTCCGGTTGCTTTCCTCAGGCCGGGCTTGACCCGGCGATCGATCCTCTTTCAAGAAGATTTCTGAAGATGGCAGGGCGGGTCAAGCCCTGCGCAGACTGGCACGGCCATCCCAGCGAGGCTCCCCTGTTTTTCGTTCTGTCCAAGACAATCGGCACCGCGCTGCTGCCGATCAACCTTCTGGTCGAGCTCGGCATCGTCTCGCTGCTGCTGATGGCGACGCGTTTTGCCGCGCTCGGCCGCAAGCTGGCCGTGACCACGCTGGTGTTGCTGGCGCTGGCGGCGTTCTCGCCGCTCGGCAATCTCCTGATCTATCCGCTGGAGTCGCGGTTTCCGGCGTGGGACGCCGCGCGCGGCGCGCCCGACGGCATCATCGTGCTTGGTGGCTCCGTCGACACCGATCTGTCGGCGGCGCATCGCACGCCGGTGGTCGCGCATGCGGCCGATCGTCTGTTCGCGCCAGCCGAGCTCGCGCGCCGCTATCCGAATGCGCGCATCGTGTTTACCGGGGGGACCGCGAACCTGGTTTCGACCGAGGCGAAGGAGGCCGATTATTCCGCGCCCATCCTGGAAAATCTCGGCATACCGAAGGAGCGCCTGATCCTCGAGCGCAATTCGCGCAACACCTGGGAGAATGCGATCTTCACGAAGGAGCTGGTGAAGCCGAAGCCGGGCGAACGCTGGCTTCTGGTGACGTCGGCCTTCCACATGCCGCGCTCGATGGGAATCTTCCGCAAGGCCGGATTCGACGTCGAGGCCTATCCGGTGGACTGGCGGATGGGCGGACGTGGCGATCTCTTCTCCTTCACCAACATGGGCGCGGACGGGCTCGGCCGAACCGAAGTCGCGGTGCGCGAGTGGATCGGCCTGGTGGCTTACCGCCTGATGGGCAGGACCGGCGAGTTGCTTCCGGGTCCTGCGAAGGACTAGAACGAAGACCGCAAAACAAGAACATGCGGCGAAACGCGCCGCTCCGGAGGAAGCCATGCAACAGCAGAGCGCAGACAGCATCGATCTTGCCGGCCTCGTCGCCGATCTCAACGGCCTGCTGCGGCTGAAGACGACTGTGATCGGCATGAAGCTGTTCGCACGCGCCGCGGACATGGAGGCGATCCCGAAGATCCGGCGGCCGAATGCGATCCACACCACCGACCAGATCGTCAGCATGGCCTCGCGGCTGGGCTGGACTGTCGGCATCACCGCCGATGATCTCGTCGGCGCGCAATGCCGCGCCGTGATCGGTCTCGCGCCACAGGACGAGAAATGGCTCGCCGGCGAAAGCTATGTCGGGGTCTGGCACGGCACCGCCGAGGACGCGCGCAAGCGCCAGGAGGCGCTGGACGTGGTGCCGTTCGGACGGTATCAGGCGCTCGCCGTCAGTCCGCTCGCGAGCGGAAGGCTCAATCCGCCCGACATCTGCCTCGTCTATGCGACGCCCGGGCAGATGATCATCCTGATCAACGGGCTGCAATATACCGGCTACAAGAAGTTCGAATGGGGCGTGGTCGGCGAGACCGCTTGTGCTGATTCCTGGGGGCGGGCGCTCAAGACCGGGGAGCCCAGCCTGTCCTTGCCATGCTATGCCGAACGGCGCTATGGCGGCGTGCCGGACGAGGAGATGCTGATGGCCTTGAAGCCCACGCATCTCGCCAAGGCAATTGAGGGCATGAAGGCGCTCGCCAAGAACGGGCTGCGCTATCCGATCCCGCCCTATGGTATCCAAAGCGACGTCCGTGCCGGCATGGGCGTGAGCTACGCGAAGAAGTGAAGGACGGCCATGAGCTCTGCGAAATTCGACATCGTCGTCTACGGTGCGACCGGTTTCACCGGCCAGCTCGTCGCCGAATATCTGACTCAGCATTACAAGGGCGACCACGGGCTCAAATGGGCGATGGCCGGCCGCAGTCTCGGCAAGCTCAAGTCGGTACGCGACGCGGTCGGCGCGCCCGGAAATACGCCGCTGATCGTCGCGGATGCGTCCGACGCGGCCTCGCTGAGGGCGATGGCGGAGCAGACGATGTCTGTCATCACGACGGTCGGTCCGTATCAGCTCTATGGCGAAGAGCTGTTGGCTGCCTGCGTCGCCACCGGCACGGACTATTTCGATCTCTGCGGCGAGCCGATCTGGATGCGGCAGATGATCGACAAGTACGAGGCGGCTGCCAAGGAGAGCGGTGCGCGCATCGTGTTCTCCTGTGGCTTCGATTCCGTGCCCTTTGAGCTCGGCACTTTCTTCGTGCAGGAAGAGGCCAAACGCGTGTTCGGCGCGCCCGCCGCGCGCGTGAAGGGCCGTGTGCGCGACATGCGCGGCACGCTCTCGGGCGGCACGGCGGCGAGCGCGAAGGCAACCTTCGACGCGGTGGCCAAGGACATCAGCCTGATCGCGATCCTGAACGATCCGTTCGCGCTGACGCCGGGCTTCACCGGACCGAAGCAGCCGAAGGGCAACAAGCCGCTGATCGAGGAGGATCTCAATTCCTGGGCCGCGCCGTTCATGATGGCGCTGATCAACACCCGCAACATCCATCGCTCCAACATGCTGATGGGCTTTCCCTACGGCCAGGATTTCGTCTACGACGAGATGGTTCTGACCGGTCCGGGCGAGAAGGGCGAGGCCAACGCCAAGCGCGTGATGGCCGCCAACGCCGAGAAGACCGGCCCGAACGCGCCGAAGCCGGGCGAGGGGCCTTCGAAGGAAGAGCGCGAGAACGGGCTGTTCGATCTGCTCTATGTCGCGATCGCGCCCGACGGCCGCATGGTCCGCGCCGGTGTCACCGGCGACCGCGATCCCGGCTACGGCTCGACCTCGAAGATGATCTCCGAATGCGCGATGTGCATGCTGCGTGACGTGACGGACGTGCCGGCCGGATTCTGGACGCCGGGCGCAGCGATGCAGCACAAGCTGATCAAGCGGCTGCAGGACAATGCCGGGCTGGCGTTCAGGGTGGAAGCGTAAGGTCGGTGTCCGCAAAGTTCGACATCGTCGTCTATGGCGCGACGGGGTATACCGGCCAACTCGTCGCCGAGTACCTCGCCGCGCATTACGTCGGTGACGGCGCGCCGACATGGGCGATGGCGGGGCGCAGCAGAGACAAGCTCGTATCCGTTCGCGATGCGATCGGCGCGCCCAGGGAGACACCGCTCATCGTGGCGGACGCGGCCGATCCCGCCTCGTTGCAGGCGATGGTCGATCAGGCGAAGCTGGTCGTCACCACCGTCGGTCCGTACCAGCTCTATGGCTCCGATCTGCTTGCGGCCTGCGTCGCATCCGGCACCGACTACATGGATCTCTGCGGCGAGCCGATCTGGCTGAAGCAGATGATCGACAAGCATGAGGCGGCTGCCAAGGCGAGCGGCGCGCGCATCATGTTCTCCTGCGGCTTCGACTCCGTCCCGTTCGAACTCGGTGCGTTCTTCGTGCAGGAGGAAGCCAGGCGCGTGTTCGGAGCGCCTGCGTCTCGCGTCAAGGGACGCGTCCGCGACCTCAGCTGGAAGTTCTCCGGCGGCACCTCGGCGAGCGCGAGGGTCACCTTCGAGGCAGTCGCGCAGGATCTCAGCCTGGTCTCGATCCTCAAGGACCCCTTCGCATTCACGCCCGGCTTCGAGGGGCCGAAACAGCCGCGCGGCAACAAGCCCGTTTTCGAGGAAGACCTGCAATCCTGGTCCGCCCCGTTCGCGATGGCAACGCTGAACACGCGCAACGTCCATCGCTCCAACATGCTGATGGGTTTCCCGTATGGCCGGGATTTCGTCTACGACGAGATGGTGTTGACGGGAGCGGGGGACGAAGGGCAGGCCAACGCAAAGCTCGTCATGGCCGCCAATGGCGAAAAGACCGGTCCCAAAGCGCTCAAGCCGGGCGAGGGGCCGTCGAAGGAAGAGCGCGACAACGGTCGTTACGACCTGCTCTATGTCGCGATCGCGCCCGACGGCCGTCAGGTTCGCGCGGCGGTGAAGGGCGATCTCGATCCCGGCTATGCCTCGACGGCGAAGATGGTTTCCGAATGCGCACTTTGCCTGCTGCGCGACACGCCGGATGTTCCGGCGGGGCTCTGGACGCCGGGCGCAGCGATGCAGCACAGGCTGATCAAGCGGCTGCGAGATAACGCGGGACTGAAGTTCGAGGTGGAGGGCTAGGTCGGCTCTCGTAGGGTTGGCGAAGCGAAGCGTGCCCACGATCTTTTGCAATCACGGAGAGATCGTGGGCACGGCGCGTTGCGCCTTTGCCGACCCTCCGGCGCCGTTCGTGCTGCTATACCGCCCTTGCATCATAGGCGTACATGAACTCCATGCTCTTCGAGCCCAGCGGCAGAAGCCATTTCATCATCTGATTTCTGATCCACGCGCCGGTCGCGCTGAATTCGCGCTTGCTGTTGCCGTTGCGGCGGGCCATGGCGACGATCTTCTCGGTGCGCGGACGGCGTTCGGCCTCGAAGGCCTGGAAGGTGGCGCCGAGCTCCTGGCCGTCCTGCATCAGGCGGGCGAGCCGCATCGCATCTTCCAGCGCGAGCGAAGCGCCCTGGCCGGCGTGCGGGCTGGTCGCGTGCGCGGCGTCCCCAATCAGCAGCGAGCGCTTGCGCGACCAGGTCGGCAAGCTCGCAACGTCGAGCGTGTCGGTGACGACGATGTTCTCCGCCGCTTCGACGATATCGGGGATCGGATCGTGCCAGCCGCGGTGGAAGCCGCGCAGATGCTGCTTCAGCGTCGCCTGGTCGAGCGCGCGAAACATCGCCGCATCCATGCCGTGCGACGGCTGTGTGCTCCACCACATCACGCCGTCACTCGGATCGGGGCTGCAATAGCCATAGCCGAAGAAGCCGCTCTGGCCGAACGTGGTCTCGACGTGCCGGCCGATCGACCTGCCGTCGAGAACGGCGTGCGGCACGAAGCCGCCGAAGCCGATCAGGCCGGTGTTGAAGGGTTGCGGGCCGTCAGGCACGACCTGGCGGCGCGTTACCGAATGCACGCCGTCGGCGCCGATCAGGAAGTCGCCCTCGGCCGTGGTGCCGTCGGCGAAATAGGCGATGATCGGCTGGTCGCCGCGGTCCTCGATCTTGATCAGGCGCTTCTCGAAATAGAGCGAGACGCAGGCGCACCAGGCCTTGTCGATCAGGATCTCGTTCAGCGTGGCACGGCAGACGTTGACGGCCGGCTGGCCGAAGCGCCGCGCCATGTCGCGGTTGATCGAGCCGAGCTTGGCGCCGCCTTGCGAATAGAAGTCGAAGGACTCCGCGACCGAGCCGCGGCTGATCAGTTCGTTCGCGAGCCCGATCTCGTCCATCACATGCATGCCGTTCGGCGCGATCTGCAGGCCGCCGCCGATGCCCTTGGAATAGGGCCAAGCCTCGTAGATCGCGGACTCGATGCCGGCGCGGCGCAGCAGGATCGCGGCCACCGGGCCGGCGATGCCGGCACCGATGATCAGCGCCTTGCGGTGACGATAGGACATGGCTTGCTCCCGACGTTTCCGTGGTGCTAGGAGAAATTACGGTCGCTAATTCTCTTAGTGACTAAGATATATATCGCCTAAGATATGAGGCCGACCTTGTCAAGGACGAAGGCGCGCGCTGCGCTGTTGCAGGAGCTCGAGGAGGCCATGCGCAGGTCGTCGGCGCAGGGTGTGCTCTATGGGCAAACCGTTGCCAACGTTGCCGGAATTGCCAATTCCGACCTCGAATGCATGGACATCCTGTACCTCGAGGGCCGCGTCACCGCAGGGAGGCTCGCCGAGGTCACGGGCCTGACGACCGGCGCCATCACCGGCGTCGTCGACCGGCTGGAGAAGGCGGGCCTGGTGCGCCGCGAACGGGACGAGAAGGACCGCCGCAAGGTCTTCATCGCGGTCGTGCCGGAGGCGGCCATGAAGATCGGCCAGTTCTACGTGCCGATGCAGCAGGCGATGGAGAAGGTCCTTGGCGCCTATTCCGAAGAGGAGCTGCGCCTGCTGCTGCGCTTTGCCAACGAGGGCTACAAGGGCGTGCTCACGGCGACCGAAGCGCTGAAGGGACTTCTCAATACGCCGCCTGAGAAGCGGCCCGCGCTCAAGCTGAAGACCCGTTCTCGTCAGCCCTGACCTTGTAGATCTGCGCCGCCGCGATCATGCCCCACACCGCGCCCAGCATCATCCAGAAATGCCGCCAGTGGTCGGTGTCGATCACGAAGCTCTCGCCGACGGTGCCGATGAAGGCGGAGAACAATGCGAGATAGGCGCGCTGCCAGGGCACGGGGACGAAGATGTGGCGAAAGCCTGTGATCACGGTCGTGAAGACCAGCGCGGGATAGCACACGCCGGACAGCCAGCCGCCGGACATGAAGGCGTTGAGATAGGAGTTGTGGGTGTCCTCGGGGAAGAAGCGGTGGAATTGCAGGGGACCGATGCCGAACGGCAGGTCGAGCGCCATCTCCGCGCCGAGGATGTGGCGGCCGAACCGGCCGAAGCGGCCCTCGTCGTAGCTCTGGTCGAAGCTCGCGCGCTGCTTGAACATCTCGGCGGTGGCATCGAATGACAGCAGCACTGCGATCAGCGCAAGGCCCAGCACCGCGGCCACGATCGCCATGATGATGATGCGCGAGCGCTGCGCGTTGGTGCGGCTGGTCAGGACCATTAGCGCCAGCATGAAGGCCGAGGTGAGCACGAGGCCGCCCCAGGCGGCGCGCGAGAAGGCGAGCAGGATCGCCAGCGACATGATGGCGAAGGCAAGGACGTTGCGGAACGCCTTCCCCAGCCTGTCCGAAACCACGCTCTGGAGCGCAAACAGCGCGGGCAGGATCAGGAAGGCGCCGAGCACGTTCGGGTCCTTGAAGGTGCCGCGCGCGCGGCCGTAGAGCGTGAGCAGGTCGTTGCCGCCGGGCACGAGGTGGAAGTAGCCGGCGACCGCCAACAGCGAGGCGACCATCGCGCCGACCACGAGGCCGCGGCGGAGCATGTCGAGCCGGGCCGCGGTGTCCTCGGACATGACCATGGCGAAGAACACCACGGTCACCGCCATGTACCAGGAGGTCGCGATCCAGCTCACCACCTCGGACTTGTCGAACAGCGGGATCGCGCTGATGGTGTAGCCGACGTTGAGCAGCACCAGCAGCGCGATCAGCGGCATCAGCGCGAGCCGCAGGCGAAGTCCGGTGGCGAAGAACGTGACGGCCGCGAGCAGCGTCATGATCTCGTAGGGGCTCGGCTCGATGAAGACGACCGCGCCGGAGGCGCCGACCAGCCAAACCAGCGCGCGCTGCAGCGCCAGCACGCCTGGCGCGGCACGGGCCGCTGCATTCATCTCCCCGGCTGTCGCCGCATACGCCATCAGATGCTCATACGCTTACGCAAGTCGTTGTCACAAACACAGCTGTCATCGCCCGGCCTTGTGCGCAATTGCGCACTGGACCGGGCGATCCAGTACTCCGTGGCGGCGATTGGAGAGGACGGCTGCCGCTGCGGCGTACTGGATGCCCCGCTCCAGTGCGCACCAGCGCACAAGGCGGGGCATGACGGAGAACTCAACTCAATACGCGTTCTCGTTCTTGGTCAGCAGCGAGATCGGCGTCTTCAGCAGAATGTAGAGGTCGAACAGCACCGACCAGTTCTCGATGTAGTAAAGGTCGAACTCGACGCGCTTCTGGATCTTTTCCTGGTTGTCGATCTCGCCACGCCAGCCGTTGATCTGGGCCCAGCCGGTGATGCCGGGCTTGACGCGGTGGCGGGCGAAATAGCCGTCGACGGCCTCGTCGAACAGGCGGCTCTGCAGCTTGCCCTGCACCGCATGCGGGCGCGGGCCGACCAGAGAGAGATTGCCGGAGAACACCACGTTGAAGAGCTGCGGCAGCTCGTCGAGGCTGGTCTTGCGGATGAAGCGGCCGACGCGGGTGACGCGCGGATCGTTCTTGGTCACGACCTTGGAGGCGGTGGGATCGGCCTGATGATGGTACATCGAGCGGAACTTGTAGACGTCGATGCGCTCGTTGTTGAAGCCGAAGCGCTTCTGGCGGAACAGCACCGGCCCCGGGCTGTCGAGCCTCACCGCGAGCGCGACGAGACCCATGACCGGCAGTGCCGCGAGCAGGGCGAGGCTGCCGACGACGCGGTCGAACAGCCATTTCATCACCAGGTCCCAGTCGGTGATCGGCGCCTCGAACACGTCGAGCGTCGGCACCTCGCCGAGATAGGAATAGGAGCGGGGGCGGAAGCGCAGCTTGTTGGTGTGCGCGGAGAGGCGGATGTCGACCGGCAATACCCAGAGCTTCTTCAGCATCTCCAGGATACGCGTTTCCGCCGAGATCGGCAGCGCGAACAGCACGAGGTCGACGCGGGTGCGGCGGGCGAATTCGACGATGTCGTCGACCTTGCCGAGCTTGCGCGCGCCGGCGCAGGTGTCGAGCGCGCGGCTGTCGTTGCGGTCGTCGAACACGCCGAGCACGTGGATGTCGGAATCCTGCTGCGCCTTCAGTGCTTCGACCAGCTGCTCGCCGTTGCTGTCGGAGCCGACGATGATGGTGCGGCGGTCGAGCCGGCCCTGGCGCGCCCAGCCGCGCACCAGCGAGCGCAGCACCAGCCGCTCGGCGATCAGCGCGGCGAGCCCGAGGACGTAGAAGGCGGCCAGCCACAGCCGCGAGATCTCGCTGCCGTATTTGGCGAAGAAGGAGATGCCGATGAACAGCAGGAAGACGAATGACCAGGACGAGATCATTCGCGTCATCTGCCGGAGCTGTCCGCGGAACAGCTGCACCTGATAGATGTCGGCGGCCTGGAAGCAGATCACGGCGGCGATCGCCACCGCGACGACCTCCGCAGGATAGAGCCAGTTGAAGCCGGCGTGCGGCATCACATAGCCGGCATAGAGCGCGATGCCGACGAGGCTCAGCAGCGCGAAGTCGGCCAGGCGCACGAAGCCGGCGATCACGATCGGCGAATAGGCGCGGGCGACCTTCTGGTTGACGACTTCGAGCGCAGCGGGCGTCAGCCGGCGACGGCGCTCGACGAAAGGTTGGTCAGCGGGCTTCGCCGCAGCGCTGGTCGCGGCGTCGAGCATCGAGCGTGCGTTGAGCGGTTCCACGGGCGTCCACGTCCATTCCAAAGCCCGCGGCACGGCCTTGAGCGCCCGGGCGAGCATCCCCTGGACCTCCGATTATCGAACAAATCGGAAGATTCTCTAAAGCGGGCTTAAGGATGGTTAATGATTGGCAAATGCGTCGCGATAGCCGGCGATCACGCCCTCGACCATCGCGGCCTGCGAGAAGTGCGCGGAGATGCGGTCGCGCAAGGAGACCGCGCGCTGTGCTGTGGTCTGGGGGTCATCGAGCGCCGCGGCGATCGCCTCCGCCATCGCCTCGGGATTGCTCGGCGCGAACAAAGCGGGGCTGTCGCTGCCGAAGATCTCGGGGATGCCGCCGATGCGGGCCGCGATCATGGGAATGCCGGCCGCGCCGGCCTCGATCACGACATAGGGCATGGAATCGCCGCGCGAGGGGACGACGAGCAGTCGCCCCTTGGAGAAGCCGTAGCGCGCCTTGACGTGACCGATGAAGCGAATGGCGCCCGTGAGGCCGAGCTTCTCGACCTGCGCCTTCAGCGCCGCCGTTTCCTCGCCGTCGCCGCCGAGCGTCAGCGTGACCTTCTTGCCGCCCTCGTGCAGGCGCGCCACCGCATCGACCAGGAGGTCCGCGCCCTTGATGTGCCTGAACTCGCCGACATAGCAGATGTCGGTCGCATCGTCGGCGGTGATGACAGGCTCGAATTCTTCCGGCGTGACGCCATTGAAGACGCAATGCACCACGCCCTTGGGCGTGCCGACGATGCGTTGATAGGTGTCGCGGGCAAACGCGCTCTCGAACAGAAACAGATCCGTCGAATCCATCAGCGCGCGCTCGAGCCGCGCGTAGAACTCGCCCTTGAAGGTGTTGAGGGGATAATGCAGCGAGCCGCCATGCGGCGTGTAGATGCGGATGGTGTCGTCGGACCGCCGTCGCATGCGGATGAAGGCGCCGGCCTTGGCGCCGTGGCCGTGCATCACGTCGGGCTTCAGCGTCGCGATCAGGCGCCGCATCCGAAACCACACCATGACGTCGTCGGGCGAGGGCTCGCGGCGAATCGCCATGCGGTGCACGCCGAGCTTCAGCCGCGGCGCGAGCTCGGCAAGCGCCTTGTCGGCGCGCTCGCCGCCGGTGAGGCTATCGGCGAGGATGCCGACATGATGGCCGCGATCGACCTGGCCGTTGGCGACGTCGAGGATGTGGCGGAATATGCCGCCGACCGGAGCGCGCACGGCGTGGAGGATACGAAGCGGCCGGTCGGGAGAGGGGGGCATGAATCAGAACCAGCGCTCGACGGCGGATGCCGAACAATTCCTAGGAAAATATCGAGACGGATTAAGAGCCTTCGTGGTTAACAAACGGTGACGAGCGCGCGCCCTGCGGGCGCCCGATCCCGCGATTAACCCAGCGGCAACCTTAATGGAGTGTAATCGCCGCGGTTGAGGTAGCTTGGTGGCGTTGCCCCTGCGGGAGTGTTCGATGCGTTTAGCGTTCTGGCGTGCCGGCAAGGACAAGGCGGTGGTTGCGCGCGCCGTCGCAAGGCCCAAGGCCGAAGCCGCGCCCAAAGCTGACGTCAAGGCTGACGAGAAGGTCGAGCCCAAAGTCGAGTCCAAGATCGAATCCAGGATCGACGTCAAGCCTGCGCCTGTTGTCACCAAGCAGCCACAAGGCGAATCCGGCGACATCGACCTGCACGCGCTCGGCGCGGCACTGGCGCGCAAGCGCGGCTGGATCATCGTGCCGACCCTGCTGGCGCTGGTCGCCTCCATCGCCGTCGTCAATCTGGTCACGCCGCGCTACAAGTCCGAAGCGCGCATCCTCATCGACGGCCGCGAGAACGTGTTCCTGCGCCCGAGCAGCGACCGCACCGAGGAGCGCCAGGCGCTCGACGCCGAGGCCGTCACCAGCCAGGTGCAGCTGGTGCTGTCGCGCGATCTTGCGCGGGAGATCATCAAGAAGAACAAGCTTGCCGAGCGCCCCGAATTCGATCCCGTCCTGCAGGGCGTCTCGCCGCTGAAGTCGCTGGCCGCGATGATCGGCATCGGCCGCGATCCGTTCTCGATGACGCCGGAAGAGCGCGTGCTCGACGCCTATTACGATCGTCTGCAGGCCTACGCCGTCGACAAATCGCGCGTCATCGTCGTCGAATTCCAGTCCGCCGATCCCGAGCTTGCCGTCCGCGTCGCCAATTCGATTGCCGACGGCTATCTCGTGCTCCAGCAGGGCGTGCGCCAGGAGCAGGCCAAGAACGCCAGCCAGTGGCTGGCCGGCGAGATCGACAGCCTGCGCAAGAAGGTCTCCGACGCCGAGGCGAAAGTGGAGGATTTCCGCTCCAAATCGTCGCTGTTCGTCGGCACCAACAACACCACGTTGTCGAACCAGCAGATGGGCGAGGTCAACACCCAGCTCAACAATGCCCGTTCGATGAAGGCGGACGCGGAATCCAAGGCGCGGCTGATCAAGGAGATGCTCCAGAGCGGCAAGCCGATCGAGGCGTCCGAGGTCGTCAACTCCGAATTGATGCGCCGGCTGTCGGAGCAGAGGGTGACGCTGCGCGCGCAGCTCGCCGAACAATCATCCACGCTGCTCGGCAATCATCCACGGATCAAGGAGCTGAAGGCGCAGCTCGGCGACCTCGACAATCAGATTCGCGACGAAGCGGCCAAGATCTCGCGCTCGCTCGAAAGCGACGCAAGGATCGCCAGCGGCCGCGTCGACGGCCTGACCGTGAGCCTCGAGCAGCTCAAGAAGCAGGCCGCCTCGACCAACGGTCAGGACGTCCAGCTCCGCGCGCTGGAGCGCGAGGCCAAGGCGCAGCGCGATCTGCTCGAGACCTATCTCGCCAAGTACCGCGAGGCCAATACCCGCGAAACCATCGACACCGCGCCGACCGACGGCCGCATCATCTCGCGTGCCATCGTCTCGAACACCCCGGCCTATCCGAAGAAGCTGCCGATCGTGCTGATCGCCACGATTGCGACACTGCTGCTCTCGTCCGGCGTCGTCGTCACCGGCGAGCTCTTGCGCCAGACTGCGCCGCGCGCGGTGGCGGCGGTGCTCCCGGCACGGGCGCCGGTGCGCCAGGAGGCGCCGGTCCAGCCGGTCGTCGAGCCGATCGCGAGTCCGGTCATCGAGCCCGATCTGGCGGAGCCGGCGCCGCTCCAGCCGGAGATGATTGATGCTGCGGACGTCACCGAATTCACCGAGATCGAACGGCTGGCCGAGACTTTGCGCGCCGCCGGGCCGGCGGCCAAGAAGGTCACGGTGCTCGGCACCGCGTCCGGCGAAGCCATTACGCTGTCGACGCTGACGCTCGCCCGGCATCTGGCGCGCGAGGCGCGTGTCGTCGTGGTCGATCTCGCCGCGTCCTCGCCGACGATGGCCGCGGTGTCCGTCGATGCCTCGGCGCCCGGCCTTGCCGAGCTGATGCAGGGCCAGGCGTCGTTCGCGCAAGTGATCACCCGGGACAAGCTGTCGCGGCTGCATCTGGTCATGGCCGGCCGTCCCGGCTTCGACCGCAGCCTGCTGCAATCGCCGCGGGTGACGCTCGCCATCGACGCGCTGCTGCGTGCCTATGACCACGTCCTGATTGACGCCGGCAGCGCCTCGGACCTTCCGGCCGAGCTGCTGACGGCGCATGCCCGCGCCGTCGTGGTGCCCGATGCCGCGATGCCACAGGACGCGCGCATGCTGATGTGCGAGCAGCTGAAGGCGGTCGGCTTCAGCGAAGTGACGATGTTGAGCAGGCCGGTGCAGGCGTCCAATGCGGCGGAAGCCCCGCGCGTGGTGGCGGCGTAGGCCAGGGCGCTCGCCCTCTTTCTTTCAGTTGAGCGACATCGGTGCTGCTCTTACCCTCCCCTGGAGGGGGAGGGTCGGCTCGCGGCGCGTCAGCGCGGCGAGACGGGGTGGGGTGATCTCTCCCCACGGGCGCTGTTGGATGAGGAGAGACCGTCACCCCACCCCGTTGCGCATTTCGCTTCGCTTCATGCGCAACGACCCTCCCCCTCCAGGGGAGGGTAAGAGGCAGCTCGCAAGTGGAGAGATCTTGACGAGGGGGCCGACCTATCCGAACGCCTGCCGCACGCGCCGCGCCAGATCGAACAGCATCTGGTTCTGCTTCACCAGACGCTTGCCGCGGCTGAGCGAGGACATCGCCATCGCGGCAAGTTTGCCGCGCGAGGTCAGGGGCACAAAGCTGTCGAAAATCTCTTCGTCGTCCTTGCAGAACATCCGCTTGTAGTCGTCCGAGCCGATGCCGAGGTCGAGCGAGCGGTAGCCGCGCTCGCCGTAGCGATCGATGATGTAGCGCATCAGGATCAGGCCGGGGCTGTAGCGGGCGTGCTCGGACATCGTGTAGGTGTTGAACATCATCGAGAAACGCTGGCCGTCGGCGACGCCGGCGAAGATCGCGATCACCTCCTCGTCGCATTCGAGCGCGTGGATGTCGATGACGCGGCCTTCGCCGCGGGGCGCGAGGCAGGCGCTGCGGATGAACTGTTCGACGCCGGGCTCGGCGAAGACATTGGGGAGCTTCTGCTCGGCCATCCGCGCCGGCTTGACGCGGAAGAACCAGTCGAGCAGGCGGGTGACGTCGGCGTCGGACGTCGCCAGATGATAGCGATAGCCGGCGAGGGGCTGGAGCTTCTTTTCCTTGCTCTTGAGCCGGCGGCGGAACGAATTGCTGAGCCGCGATGCCGGCGGTCCACCCGGCTCCATCACGAGCTGCGGGCAGCCGTTGATCGCGCTCTGCCGCGGCAGCAGTGCAAACGGGTTCTGCTGGTCGCGCCAGCGCAGCGGCTGCTGTGTCAGCGCGAGCACGTCGACGTGCTCACGGAGCGGCACCAGCATCGCTTCCAGATCGGCAGCAACGGTCTGTGCGGCGCATGTGGCGTCCCACAGGCCCATGTTGAAGGTCGTATGCTTGCCGCCCATGAAGGAGGCCGTGCGCACGCCGTGGCTCTGGCGCAGCGAGAGCGGCAGCAGCAGCAGCGGCCTGTGCTCGGAGTCACGGCCGATCACGATGAAGGGGCGTACGCCTTCGCGCTCGCCGACCAGGCGCTGCCAGGGGCTCAGCAGATCGAACCGCTGATAGGGCGTGAAGAGATGGCCGGGCTCCTCGAAGGCGCGCCAGACCGCCTCGGCGGCGTCGAGATCGGTGACGATGTCGACATGCGCGATACGGCTCGCTTTCGACCGCGCTGGCGCTTCTGCCGTCCGGCTTTGCATCGCCGCAGCCATGGTCATCCGCAAAACCTGTCGAGAATTCAGAAATAGACGTCAATCGGCCTGTGGCCGACCTTTGCAAAGAAATGTCAACAAAGGGTAAGGACAATGGGAGCGGGAACGGGCGCCCCGAGGGCGCGAAGGGTGGGGTCTTGGCATCCGACGACAGATGGCTGGAGCGGCTGCGCCTTGAGCTCGCCTGGTTCACCGGCCGGGCCGCGCTGGGCAGCCGCGGTGCCGGCGCCATCCTGCGCTTCGAACGCGTGCGCCCGCGGCGGCGCGGCGCCTTTCAGCCGCTGCGCGCGCACGAGATCACGCCGCAATTCCTCGATCGCGCCATTCGCGCGCTGAAGCGCTGGGGTTACGATTTTCTCGGCATGGACGAGGTCTGCCGGCGCGCGGTGACATTGCCGGAGCCGCGCCGCTTCGTGGCGCTCACCTTCGACGGCGCCAGCAAGGATCTGATCGACTTCGCCTATCCGGTGCTGGCGCACCACGCCGTGCCCTTCACGATCTACCTGCCCACCGCATTTCCCGACGGCGTCGGACAGGCCTGGTGGCTCGGGCTCGAGCAGGTGATCGCGCGCGAGAGCCGCATCAGCCTGATGATGGGGGAGAAGGAGCAGCGCTTCGTGGTGACGGATACCGCCGAGAAGCAGGCGCTGTTTTCGCATCTCGAGAGCTGGCTCCGCTCGCTGTCGCCGGCGGATCTGTCGGCGGCGATCGCCGATCTCTGCACGCGCTACCGGATCGACCTTGCCGCGCTCTCGCGCGAGGCGTCGATGGATTGGGAGGATCTGGCGAAGCTTGCCGCCGATCCGCTCGTCACGATCGGCACCGCGACCGTGAACTATCCCGTGCTCGCGAACATGAAGGACAATGCGGCGCTGCGCGAGATGACGATGGGCAAGGCCGTCGCGGAATCCGCTTTTCGCCGCAACGTCGAACATTTCGCCTTTCCGTTCGGCGACCGCGCCTCTTTCCGGCGCAGCCACGTCGTGATGGCGGAGGAGGCCGGCTTTGCCAGCGCGGCGTCGGCGATCCCGGGCATCGTGGATGCGGAGGGGCGGACCAATCTGCGCGCGCTGTCGCGGATCTCCTGGGACGGCCGCGTACGCTCGCTGCGCATCTTGCGCGTGCTGGTGTCGGGCGTTGCCTTTGCGCCGGTGAAACCGACCGGCCGCGCTACCGGCCAGACTTGACGCGATCGGGCCGCTGCATCCAGCTCACGATCGGCATCGCCGGCAGCACCCAGCCCATGCCGACCACCACGTAATAGATCGCCTGCCGCCAGCCGGACTCGGCGATCCACGGCATCTGCGCTGCGGCCATGCCGAGCAGGGCCCAGACGGTGCAAAGCACCAGGAGCAGGATGGCGCCGAGGAACTTGCGGGTGCGGATCGTCATGGCGGACTATGAACGGCTTTCGCGTAACTTGCGCTGCGGGAGCGGGGGACTATAAGGGGCACGCAGTCCGGTTCAAGCCTCGAAACCCTGGTTTTGCTCCTGAAATGACGACGATTTCCACTCCGTCCGAGCCGCATCGCGCCGTGCGCTGGTGGCTGATTTCCGTGGCCGCTTTGATTGCGCTGATGGTGCTGGTGGGCGGTGCGACGCGGCTGACGGAATCGGGCCTCTCGATCGTCGAATGGAAGCCGGTCACGGGCAGCGTTCCGCCGCTGTCGGAGGCGCAGTGGACCGAGGCGTTCGAGGCCTACAAGAAGATCCCGCAATATCGCGAGCTCAATGCGGGCATGAGCCTGTCCGAGTTCAAGGAAATCTTCTGGTGGGAGTGGAGCCACCGCTTGCTCGGCCGCTTCATCGGCGTCGCCTATCTCCTGCCGTTCCTGGTCTTCCTGTGGCGCGGCGGCCTCTCCGGTGAGTTGAAGCGCCGGCTGTGGCTGCTGTTCGCGCTTGGCGGCCTGCAGGGCGCGGTGGGCTGGTGGATGGTGGCCTCGGGCCTCACCGAGCGCGTCGAGGTCTCGCAATATCGGCTGGCGACACATCTTGTGCTCGCGCTGCTGATCTTCGCCGGCATCGTATGGACGGTGCGGCGGCTCAAGGAGCGGCCGCAGATCGCAGCGCCGGCGCGGCTTCGGTTCACGAGCGCGCTGCTCCTCGTCGTGACGTTCGTTCAGATCTATTTCGGTGCGCTGGTCGCGGGCCTGCGCGCGGGCCGCGCCTACAACACCTGGCCGCAGATCGACGGCGCGTTCATTCCCTCGAGTGAGCGGCTGTGGTTCGAGGCGCCGTGGTGGCGCAACATGTTCGACAACGTCCTGACGGTGCAGTTCGAGCACCGCATGACCGCCTATGCGCTGTTCGTGCTGGCGCTGCTGCACGCGATCGACGCGGTGCGCTCGCGCGCGGGCCTGGCTGCGAGCGGCGCGCTCTGGCTGTTTGCGGCTGTGAGCCTGCAGGTGGTGCTCGGCATCCTGACGCTGCTCAACCAGGTACCGATCGATCTTGCGCTGTCGCACCAGGCGGTCGCGATCGCAGTGCTGACGCTTGCGGTGATGCAGGTGGAACGGCTGTCCTCGCGGCACTCTGCGCAGGTGCAGCCGCGCGCGGTTCCGGTTGGCCAGCCCGGCTGATCACCATCAGCCGGCCGATCAGGTCAGCAATAGCCGTAGATGCCGCACGAATAGGGCAGGCGCCAGAAATAATCGACCTGCTTGCCGCCGTAATACGAGCCCTGATAGTCGTAGTCCCAGGGACGGCCGTAATAGCCCGGCAGCGTGTGCGAGCCCGGTAGCAGCGGAGTACCCGGCAGGTTGCGGATGTAGCTGCCGATGCCATGGGCCGGCGAGATCAGCGCATCCGGATCGGTGTCGACCCAAACCTTGGGCGGCTCCTGCTGCTGCGCGGCGGCTCGCCGCTTCGACGTGGCCGGCAAGTCAGCAGCAAACGTGCTTGAAACCGTCAGCATCGCGGCAAGGGCAGGCACCATCCAGCGCAGCATCGTCGGCTCCGAATCAAAGGGGCGATCCAAGGACGATGTATGCGGCCGATATGGTTAATGATCGTTAACGAGGCTGTTGTTCCCGGGGCGGCCTTGCACACCGCCCCGGGCGACAATTACGCCCCCAGCGCCTGTTCCAGATCCGCGATCAGGTCTTCCTTGTCCTCGATGCCGACCGAGAGCCGCACCACGTCGGGCCCGGCGCCGGACTTCACCTTGGCGGCGTCGTCGAGCTGGCTGTGCGTGGTCGAGGCGGGGTGGATGACGAGCGAGCGGGTGTCGCCGACATTGGCGAGGTGCGAGAACAGCTGCAGCTTCGACACCAGATTGACGCCGGCGTCATAACCGCCCTTCAGGCTGAAGGTGAACACGGCGCCCGCGCCCTTCGGCGCATATTTGCGCGCCAGCTGGTTGTACTTGTCGCTCGGCAGGCCCGCATAGCTGACCGAGGCCACCGCCGGATGGCCGGCGAGGAATTCGGCGACCGCTTTGGCATTGTCGCAATGCCGCTGCATGCGCAGGGGCAGCGTCTCGATGCCGGTCAGGATCATGAAGGCGTTGAACGGTGACAGTGCGGGGCCGAGATCGCGCAAGCCCAGCACGCGGCAGGCGATCGCAAAGGCGAAATTGCCGAAGGTCTCCTGCAGCCTGATGCCGTGATATTCGGGCCGCGGCTCCGAGAGCATCGGGTATTTGCCGCCCGTGGACCAGTCGAAGGTGCCGGCGTCCACGATGATGCCGCCGAGCGAATTGCCGTGGCCGCCGAGGAATTTCGTCAGCGAGTGCACGACGATGTCGGCGCCGTGGTCGATCGGGCGGATCAGATAGGGCGAGGCCAGCGTGTTATCGACGATCAGCGGCACGCCCGCTTTGCGCGCGACCGTCGAGATCGCCTCGATGTCGGTGATGCTGCCGGCGGGATTGGCGATGGACTCGATGAAGATCGCCTTGGTGCGCGGCGTCACCGCGCGCTCGAAGCTTGCGATGTCATCGGGATCGGCCCACACCACGTTCCAGCCGAAGCTCTTGAACGCATGCGTGAACTGGTTGATCGAGCCGCCATAGAGTTTTCGCGCGGCGATGAATTCGTCGCCGGGCTGGAGCAGCTGCTGCAGCACTACGACCTGCGCGGCATGGCCCGAGGCCACCGCCAGTGCAGCCGTGCCGCCTTCGAGCGCCGCGACGCGCTCTTCCAGCACGGCATTGGTGGGGTTGCCGATCCGGGTATAGATGTTGCCGAACGCCTGCAGGCCGAACAGCGAGGCGGCATGGTCGGCGTCGTTGAAGACGAACGAGGTCGTTTGATAAATCGGAGTCGCGCGCGCGCCGGTGGTGGGGTCGGGCTGTGCACCGGCATGCACGGCGAGGGTCGAAAATCCCGGAAGGCGATCGCTCATTGAGGGCGTCCTGTTCTTGTGGTCTGAAATCGCGCGGCATGCTGATGGGCGCCGCGCTCGCCGTCAAGGCGCCGCTTCACATCAGGATGATTTGGGAATGATCCTGCTACGGATTGTCGCGTTCGCGAAATGAACGCTTCGCAATTGCGTCAGCTTTGCTCGGTCTTGTTTTTCGCCGCGCGATCGGATGCCGCTGTGTCGCCGCCGCCGACACTCATCCGATTGAGGGACAGCCGCATGCCCTGGGTCGGCGCCGGCGCACGCTTGGAACTCAGCGTGCGCGAATTCACGCCCATCCAGGAGATCTCGGAAGACAAGCGGCCATATTCGATCTTGGGGCAGCGGTTCATTACCACCTTGATACCGACCGATTCCGCCTTCGCCGCCGCGGCATCGTCGCGAGCTCCGAGCTGCATCCAGATCACCTTGGGCAGCGGATCGAGCGTGAGCGCTTCCTCGACCACGGGCATGATGTGGCTCGAGTTGCGGAAGATGTCGATCATGTCGACGGGCCGGCCGATGTCGGAGAGCGAGGCGACGAACGGTTTTCCGAGCAGCTCCTTGCCGACATGGCCGGGGTTGACCGGGATCATGTCGTAGCCGCGTTGCGCCAGATATTTGAACGCGAAATAGCTCGGCCGCACATTGACCGGCGAGGCGCCGACCATCGCGATCGACTTCACGCCGTTGAGGATGCCGCGGATGTAATTGTCGGGATAGGCGTCGTGGTTCATCACGTATCTTTTCTTGTTGGCGAGGTCACTCATCCCGCCATGTCGGCGTGCGCTTCTCGATGAAGGCGCCGATGCCTTCCTCGGCGTCGCGCGCCATCATGTTCTCGGTCATCACCTCTGCGGCATAGCGATAGGCGTCCGCAAGGCTCATCTCGGCCTGGCGATAGAACGCCTCCTTGCCGAGCTTGATGGTGTAGGCGGATTTCAGCGCGACCTGTCGCGCCAGCTCGATCGCGGCCTCGCGCTCGGTGCCGGCGGCAACGACGCGATTGATCAATCCGATTTCGCGGGCGCGCTCGGCCGGGATCGGTTCGCCCGTCAGCAGCATCTCCATCGCCTGCTTGCGCGGGACGTTGCGCGACAGCGCCACCATCGGCGTCGAGCAGAACAGGCCGATGTCGACGCCGGGGGTGGCGAAGCTTGCGGCCTCCGAGGCGACCGCGAGGTCGCAACTCGCCACGAGCTGGCAACCGGCCGCGGTCGCGATGCCCTGGACGGAGGCGACCACGGGCTTGGGCAGATGCACGATCGCCTGCATCAACGCGCTGCAGGCGGTCATCATTTCGGCGAAGAAGGCGCGGCCGCGATCGGGATCGGTGCGGCGCGCGGTGAGCTCCTTCATGTCGTGGCCGGCGGAGAAGGCGGGACCGTTGGCGGCGATCACGACGCCGCGGACGGCCTTGTCGTCGCGGATCTCGTCGAGCTCGGCGTGCAGGCCCGCGATCATCGCTGCCGACAGGCTGTTGCGCGCGGCTGGCCGGTTCAGCGTCAGGACCGCGATGGAGCCTACGGTCTCGCGCAGCAGGATCGGCGGTTGCGGGGAGGGGGCGCGGGCGGCCTGGCCGGACATCGAAGCGTTTCCGTTGGATTATTGCATTTGAATGACGCAGATAACTTAATGTAACAGGGCAAGTGAAGCGAGGGTGGGGAACAGCATGGCGTTAGCGAAAATGAGCGTGGCAGAGGTGGAGCAGTTCCTCCGTCACGAGTTTCCCCAGGCCTTCAGCGGCGACGACATCACGATCGAGAGCGCCGACGGCCAGACCTGCCTTTTGCGGCAGCGATACAGCGAAAAGATGCTGCGGCCGGGCGGTACCGTGTCCGGACCGACCCTGATGGCGCTGGCCGATTTCGCGATGTACGTGGTGCTCCTGTCCGCGATCGGGCCGGTCGGTCTCGCGGTGACCACCAATCTCAACATCAATTTCCTGCGCAAGGGCGGGTCCGGGCAGGACGTGCTGGCGGAAGCGCGGCTGCTCAAGCTCGGCAAGCGCCTGGCGGTCGGGGAAGTGAAGCTGCTGTCCGGCTCCTCGCCTGATCCGATCGCTCATGTCACCTCGACCTATTCCATTCCAAATGTTTGAGCTTTTCGCAGGTAATATAGCACCATATTTTTAACTTATTGATATCTCACATCTAATTTACGTCTTCGGGCATTGACCGTGACGCGTCTCTTCTCTAGAAAACCGCGCAGTCCGGTGCGGTGTTCGCGCCGATGCTCCCCGTCCACGGAAACTCTGACATGAAAACCTTTTCGGCAAAGCCGGCTGAGGTGACGAAGAAGTGGGTGCTGATCGACGCCAAGGGTCTGGTCGTCGGCCGTCTCGCCACCATCGTCGCCATGCGCCTGCGCGGCAAGCACCTCCCGACCTACACCCCGCACGTTGATTGCGGCGACAACGTCATCATCATCAATGCGCAGCATGCGGTCCTCACGGGGCGCAAGCGCGAGCAGAAGACCTACTACAAGCACACCGGCTATGTCGGCCACGTCAAGGAGCGCACCGCGCGCCAGATCCTCGAGGGCAAGCATCCCGAGCGCGTGCTCGAGAAGGCCGTCGAGCGCATGATTCCGCGTGGTCCGCTCGGTCGCGTGCAGATGGGCAACCTCCGTGTCTACGGCGGCGCCGATCATCCGCACGAGGCGCAGCAGCCCGAGAAGATCGACATCGCCAAGTTGAACCGCAAGAACACGAGGGCCGCATAACATGGCCGAATCCATCCAGTCGCTCGACCAGCTCTCGCAGCTCAAGACGGCGGCGGCGCCCGATGCGCCCAAGCACGAGAAGAAGGTCGACAAGTTCAACCGCGCCTATGCCACCGGCAAGCGCAAGGACGCGGTCGCCCGCGTGTGGATCAAGCCGGGCGCCGGCAAGGTCACCGTCAACTCGCGCGAGGTCGAGGTCTATTTCGCCCGTCCCGTGCTGCGCATGATGATCGAGCAGCCGTTCTCGGTGGCCCAGCGTTCGGGCCAGTACGACGTGATCTGCACGGTCGCCGGCGGCGGCCTGTCCGGCCAGGCCGGCGCGGTCCGTCACGGCATCTCCAAGGCGCTGACCTATTTCGAGCCGGAGCTGCGCTCGGTGCTCAAGAAGGGCGGCTTCCTCACCCGCGACTCGCGCGTGGTCGAGCGCAAGAAGTACGGCAAGGCCAAGGCCCGCCGGTCCTTCCAGTTCTCGAAGCGTTAATCGCTTCGGTCACATTCGCCGCGAAAGCGGCTTCAATGAGATGCAAAAGGGCGCTGATTTCAGCGCCCTTTTTGCTGTTCGTTTGTACGCAAATTGATGGCGTGTTTCCGGAAAACTTGGGCGCCCGCGAAAACCTGAATGGAACCCGCCACACCTAGCGTCGCCTTCGGAAGGGCGCGCAAATCGGATGTACCGATCGCGTAACTGCTATGTTCTAGAGGGGGCCGACATGATGTCGCTCGATAGCATCACGCTCTATTTGGTCGCCACCATGGTCGCCGCACTGCTCGGCGCCATGATGGTGTTTTTCGGCAGGCAGGAGAACAGCCCTGCACTGAAATGGTGGGGCACCGCCTATCTGCTCGGTGCCGCCTCCGTCGCGCTGTGGACCGCGGCCGGCGACAAGCTCGGCCCGCAGCTCCATCTCGCGTTGAATGCCGTCGGCTTCGTCGCCTGCGGCATGGTCTGGAATGCGGCGCGCGTCTTCCACGGCCGCAAGCCGAACTGGCCGGGCCTCGTGCTCGGCGCGCTCGCCTGGGTCGCCGCCGTCTCGCTGCTCGATCCCGCCGCGTCCATGCTGCGCATGATGATCGGCGCCGGCATCGTCTCGGTCTACGCGGCGCTGACCGCGAGCGAACTCTGGACCGAGCGGCGCAAGAGCGAGCAGCGGCGCTGGCCGGCCTTGGTCGTGCCGGTGATGCACGGCTGCGTGCTGATGCTGCCGATCGTGCTCGGCAGCTTCCTGCGTCCGCACGATGCCGGCTTCTCCTCCAGCATCTGGGTCACGGTGTTCGCCGTCGAGCTCATCCTCTACGCCGTCGGCACCGTGTTCGTGATCTTCATGCTGGTGTCCGAGCGCACGGTGACCGCGCACCGGACCGCAGCTTCCACCGACCCGCTCACCGGCATGCTCAACCGCCGCGGCTTCTCGGAAGCCTGCGGCCGCGTGATCGAGCGCGAGGCCAAGGCCGGACGCCCCGTCACCGTGATGATCTTCGACATCGACCACTTCAAGTCGATCAACGACCGCTTCGGCCATCCCGCCGGCGACGAGATGCTGAAGCTGTTCTCCACCGTCGTCGTCAACAATCTGCGCATCACCGACATGTCGGGCCGCATCGGCGGCGAGGAATTCGCAGCGCTGCTGCCGTGTTCGCTGGAGGAGGGCGTGCTGGTCGCCGAGCGCGTGCGCGAAGCCTTCGAAACCTCCGGCGTGGTGGTCGATGAGGGTCCGGTCGACACCACCGTCAGCATCGGCGTTGCCGGCGGGCCCGCCGGCACCGAGCTCGAAGTGCTGCTGGCCTCGGCCGATACCGCGCTGTACCAGGCCAAGCGTGGCGGCCGTAACCGCGTCGAGGCGGCGGAGGAGCTGCCGCTGTCGCTGGAGAACTGGCGCCGCCAGAGCGCCGCGCGGATCGGTGCGCCGCAGGTGCGGCCTGCCACCGCCTGAGAGGCAGCAGCGGCGTTGCGGTAATCCTCTGTTTACCATTCGATCCCTACCATTGCGGTCATGGAATCGATCCGTCGACAGAACCCGCAAGCTGCCCTGATGTCGCTCGAAGCCGCTGCGACCTCGGCACGCAGCGGTTTCGCCTGTCTGTTCTCCACCGCGGATGAATACGAGAGCGCGCTGATCAGCGAGCGCCGCGCGCAGGGGCGCTACGCGCAAAGCCGCCGCAGCACCTGGCCGCTCGCGATGTTCGTCGGATGCGCCCTCGTCGTGGCGGGCACGGTTCTGCTGCTGGTCTGAGAGATCTGCATTTTTGGGCCGACCAGGGCGCCATTCCGGCGCCTTTTTCTTTGCCCTCGGCTGCGGTAGACACGCCCATCGAACAAAATTGGGTGGAAACCGATGATCACCGAGATCGCGCAAATCGACGTCAAGCCGGGCAGCGAGAAGGACTTTGAGGCCGCCGTCGCCAAGGCCAAGGCCGCCTTCGGCCGCTCCAAGGGCTTTCACGGCTTCGAGCTGCACAAGTCGATCGAGAAGCCGCAGCGCTACCGGCTGATGGTGAAATGGGCGACGCTGGAGAACCACACCGTGGATTTCCGCGGCTCGGAGAATTTCACCGAATGGCGCGGCCTGGTCGGCCAGTATTTTGCCGCGCCCCCGGAGGTCGAGCACACCGAGACCGTGCTGACGACCTGAGCGAGGTCAGGCCGTGTCTTGTTGTTTGAG
This sequence comes from Bradyrhizobium sp. UNPF46, assembly GCF_006658625.1. Taxonomy (NCBI): domain Bacteria; kingdom Pseudomonadati; phylum Pseudomonadota; class Alphaproteobacteria; order Hyphomicrobiales; family Nitrobacteraceae; genus Bradyrhizobium; species Bradyrhizobium sp. UNPF46. Next base: position 3,440 of record NZ_LFJB01000081.1, on the reverse strand, counting down.
CATGATCTTTTCGGAAAACCGCTGCACACTTTTCCGGATCATGCTGCCAGCGGCGGCGCCTCATAGGTCTTGAAATGGTCGATCATGACCTTGGCGATGGCGACCAGCGGCAGCGCCAGCGCGAGGCCCCAGATTCCGAACACCACCCCGAGCAGGATCTGGAACGCGAACAGCGTCGCCGGCGGGATGTCGAGCGCCTGCCGCTGGAGCACCGGGGTCAGCACATAGCTCTCCATGGCGTGGACGCCCATGAAGAGCAGGAAGGCCGATAGTGCGGGGACCCAGCCCGAGGCGAGGCTCGCCAGCACCACGATGACGCCGGCGATGATGGCCCCGACGGTCGGGATGAAGGCGAGCAGGCCGGCCTGAATCCCCAGGATGAACGAGCCGGGAATGCCGATGAGCAGAAGCCCGATCCAGGTCACCACACCGACCGCGAGCATGACGATGATCTGCGCGATCAGCCAGCGCTCCAGGGTTTCGCTGATGCGATCGATGATCAGGGTGACGCGGGTGCGGTGCCTCGCCGGGGCCAGGAACAAGAGGCCGTCGTGATAGACGGCGGGCTGGGCTGCGAAGGCGAAGCCCAGGAACAGCACGATGAAGATGTTGCCCACGCCGTGGATGGTGCCGAGCAGCAGCTTGAAGGTCTGGCTCACGATCGCGCCACCGCTGGAAGCCAGCGCGCCCGCGCTGGGCAAGGCACCGCGCGAGGGCGCTGCGGGTGCGGACGCAGCCTCCGACGACGGCGTGGTGCTGGCGGCGTCGGCCGCGCCGTTGCCGAGATCGAAGAAGCTGGTGTCGATGCCGTGGCTGTCCAGGAAGGACCTGACATTGGCGAGCTGCGATTTGAGGGTCTTGCTCAGCAGCGAAGCCTGCTCGGCAATGGTGGCGCCGCCGAGATAGGCGATGCCGGCGAGCATCAGGGCAAGCCCGGTGCAGACGATCGCGAGCCGCACCGCATGCGGCAGGGGCACGCGGCGGCCGAGCGCGATCGTCAGCGCGTTGAGGCCGAGACCGAGCAGCATGCCGGTGAAGATCAGCAGCAGAGTGGTGGCAAAATACCAGGTGAAGGCGAGCAGTGCGGTGAACAGCACGACGCCGATGCCTCCGACCGAGATCGCCCAAGCCTGGTCCCAAGCGAGGTCGCCGTGGGGACGGGAGCGTTCATCCTTGGACATGGTCACATCGGGTCCTTTTTAGTGCGCTGCGCGCTGCACTCTCTCGACAAACGCGTTTCCGATCAAGCCCGCGTCAACGCGCTGGTTTGACGCCGGCACGTCGACGGTGCAGAGCGATAGGGAAAGAGCAATGGGGGCGGTTTGAGCTTCATCAGCAAATGGGCCGGTCTGCTCGGGCTTCTGGCCGTGCTCGTGATCGGCGACCAGATCCGGATCAACCGGCCCGGCCACAAATATCGCCTCACGGTCGAGGTGACGACGCCCGACGGCATCAAGGCCGGGTCGGGCATTCTGGCCGTCGTGCCAGACCGCAACTACAATCGCAGCGGCCGCACCACGATGCGCGGCGAGGCGGTGTTCGTCGATCTCGGCCAGGATGGCGCCAAGGGCAGGAATCTGGTGGCCTTGCTGGCGCACCGGCAGGACGCCAAGCTGGACTTCGACGACATCAACTATGTCGCGCTCCGTGCCCATGGCGCCGCGCACGGCAACCGCGTCTCGTTCAATGACATTCAGCGGCAGACCGGAATCGTCCCGGTGCAGGGAGACCTCGTTCCGGTGCTCGTGAGCTTTGGCGATCCGAAGGATCCCACCACCGCGCGGCTCGTCGCCGCCGACCGGGCGGAGGCGGTTCTGGGCGAGGGCTACGCGATCCGTGGTCTTAACGCGGAAGTCGTGCCCAACGGGCTTTGGCCGATTGACTTCGGCGGGGCGCTCGGGGAGCCCGTGACGCGCGGCATCGCGGTGAAGCTGCCCTGGCTGGCCGCGCCGGGCGATGGTGCGGCAACCGCCCTGAAGGCCGCCGGCCTGCCTTCCGGGGGCGAGGCCCGGGAGGCATTTGCGCGAAAATAGCATTGCCGTCCCGCGATCCCCTCTGTTGAATTTGTTTCATTCGAGGGGCATGTTTGGGGAATCTTCTTTCGGAGAGGCGCGGAACGACAGATGAGAAAGCCGGTCGTCGGCGTGATCGGGAATTCCCATCGCGTCGAAAATCGATTTCAGGTCCAGATGGTGGGCGAGCGCAACCTGCGCGCCGTGGCCGAGGTCTCCGGCGGCTTGCCGGTGATGTTCGCAGGCTCCCCTGATATCACCGATATCGCGGCGCTGCTCGACACCGTGGATGGCATCATCCTCACCGGGGCGAGGGCCAACGTGCACCCGACCCATTTCAACGTCGACCCCTGCGAGAAGCACGAGCCCTACGACATCCACCGCGACGAGGTAGCGCTGGCGCTGTCGGTCGCCTGCGTTGCCCGCGGCGTTCCGCTGTTCGGCATCTGCCGCGGCTTGCAGGAGATGAACGTCGCCTTCGGCGGCTCGCTGCATCCCGAGATCCGCGAAATCCCCGGCCGCATGAACCATCGCATGCCCCGGCTCGAGAACGGCGAGATCCATCCCGATCCCACCGTCGTGTTCGCCGACCGTCACGACGTCGACCTGACGCCGGGCGGGGCGTTCGCAAGGATTCTCGGCTGCGAGAAGATCAGGGTCAATTCGCTGCACGGACAGGGCATCCTCGAGCCCGGCAAGCGCGTGCTGATCGAGGGCGTCGCCGAGGACGGCACCATCGAGGCGATCCGGATCGCGGAAGCCCCGAGCTTTGCGCTCGGCGTGCAATGGCACGCCGAATACGATCCCCAGCACAATCCGATCAACCGCAAGCTGTTCGAAGCCTTTGGCGAGGCGCTGGTGGCAAGGCAGAAGGCGGCGGCTTAGGGGGCTCGTGTCCCGGACAAGCCACAATGCGCAGGCATTGCGGCGCAGAGCCGGGACCCAGCGGCGCCGGGCTTTGCTGCGACATGGGCCCCGGCTCAGCAGCGCACCGTCGAAGTGACGCTGCGCTGCGTCCGGGGCACGAGAGTGGAGCGTGAGGCTCGCTCTCTGACGGCGCGGGCGTGGTGCAGACATGCCTCTTCAATCTCGCGGCGCGTTTCGCCCGAGCTTTGCAGGTCGTTCGCGCGCTTTGAATGCCAAAGGGCGCAGGGAAGGCCGGGCGCCGGCGGCACCCGCAAGTCCGTGCGCGACGAAAATGCACACGGGGTGGACCACAGGTGATGCCGGTCGCCCGGCCTTCCCTGCGCGGCTGGTTTTAACGGTGTCCTTCGTGCTCTCCCCGGGGAGCGTTGCACTATTGCCCCCGTCGTCTTGCGGGTGATCGATGCGCGCACCGGTTGGCCGCCGCATCACCGCAAGCCTTGACGCCAGAACCCCGGGCGTCAGGACCACACGACTTCTCCGTCCGCGGACGATCCCGCCGAA
>NZ_LFJB01000103.1:0-88850 GCF_006658625.1 Bradyrhizobium sp. UNPF46 | reverse complement strand
GATGAATCGTCATCGCGCTTTAGGTTGTTGTTTGCGCATGATCTTTCCGGAAAACCGCTTCGCACTTTTCCGGATCATGCTTTAGGCGAATTCCTTGAGCAGCGCACTGCCGGCCAGATAAAGCCCGAGCAGGATCATCGCGATCAGGAACCAGCGACGGAACGCTTCCGCCGGCATCCGGGCCCGCACCGACTGGCCGATGAACATGCCGGCGAAGGCCATCGCCATGCCCACGGCGCCCGGCACCGCATTGGCCGGCGTCAACAATCCGCCCACGGTGAGGTTGAAGGCGAGCGCCAGCGTCGCCGTCGTGAAGAACACGCCGAGCGCCTGCACCAGCTCGTCCTTCTCCATGCCGATCGCCTGCATGAACGGCATCGAGGGGATCACCTGCACCCCGGTCGAGGCCGAGATCACGCCGGTGATGACGCCGACCACGGCGCCGACCCATCCCTCGTTCGCGGGCGCGACGTGGAACTTGAACTTGTTCAGGCCGATCACCGCGTAGATGACGAGCAGGACGCCGAGCACGATCGTGCCGTAGCGCGCATGCGGGCCGGTCAGCGCGCCGGCATTGAGCCAGCAGCCGATCACGGTGCCGATCATCAGCGGCCATAGCCGCCGCAGGATGTCGCGCAAATAGGGGCCGGCGAAGGTCTGCCAGATGTTCGTGACGATGGCCGGCACGATGACGATGGCGATCGCCCGGCTCGGCGCCATGCTCACCGCGAGCAGGCCCATGGAGACCGTCGGCAGGCCCAGCCCGACCACGCCCTTGACGAATCCGGCGAGCAGGAAGACGGCGGCGATAACAATGAGAAGCGGGTCGATCATGTCCGCACATTGACCGAAGCCGCGCCGGCGCACAATCTGGAGGTTACGGAGTTAGCCTTCGTTTGAAACGAAGTCTGAGGAGACCTGCCATGCGCTTTGACCTCGTCGATCTCCAGCTCTTCATCGCGGTCGCCGACCAGCGCAGCATCACCCGCGGGGCGGAGCGCTCGCATCTGGCGCTGGCTTCGGCCAGCGCGCGCATCAAGGGGCTCGAGGACGCGCTCGGCGTCGCGCTGCTCAAGCGCGGACGGCGCGGCGTCGAATTGACCGCAGCCGGCGAGAGCCTGCTCGACCATGCGCGGCTGGTCATCCACCAGATCGACGCCATGCGCGGCGACCTCGCCGGCTTTGCCTCAGGCGTGCGCGCCAGCGTGCACTTCCTCGCCAACACCTCGGGCCTGTCGGAGCATCTGCCGAAGGCGCTGGCCGGCTTCCTGCGCGAGCATCGCGACATTGCCGTCGACATCGAGGAGCGCGAGAGCACCGACATCGCAGCCGCGGTCACCGCGGGCGCGGCCGATCTCGGCTTTGCCGCCGAGCACGCACTGCCCGACCACATCGAGCGCTTCCTGTTCAGCGAGGACCGCCTGGCGCTGGTGACGTCGAAACGCGGCCCGTTCGCCGGCCGCCGCCAGATCGATTTCCAGGAAGCGGGGGCGTACGACTTCGTCGGGCTGACCAGCGCCACCGCGCTCCAGATGCATATTTCGAAGCATGCGGCGCGGCTCGGCATGCGCCCGCATTTCCGCGCGCGCCTGCGCGATTTCGACGCGATCTGCCAGATGGTCGCCGCCGATGTCGGCGTTGCCCTCGTGCCCGAAGCCGCCGCCCGCCGCTGCGCGAAGCTGATGCCGCTCGCCATCGTCCGCCTGCGCGATGCCTGGGCCAACCGCAAGCTCGTGATCTGCGCGCGCAGTTTCAAGGCGCTGCCAAGGCCGGCGAAGATGCTGGTGGAGCATTTGAGGGCGGAGGCGGTGTGAGGCTTCTTACCCTCCCCTGGAGGGGGAGGGTCGATCGCGCGAAGCGCGAGCGGGGTGGGGTGATCTCTCGACTCGAGCTGTGTCGGATGTGGAGATACCGTCACCCCACCCCGTCTCACATTTCACTGCGCTCATGTGAGCCGACCCTCCCCCTCCAGGGGAGGGTAAGAAAGACCTACTTCGCTGTCTCGACGCCGGCGTCCTTGATCACCTTCGCCCACTTCTTCGTCTCATCGGCGATGAACTGCCGAAAATGCTCCGGCTCGTCGCCAATCAGCGTCGCGCCTTGCGCCGCGAGCTTCTCCTTCACCGCCGGATCCGCCATCGCTTTGGTCGCGAGAGCATGCAGCGCGGTGACGATCTCCTTCGGCGTGCCCTTGGGCGCGACCATGCCGTACCAGTTCTCGATGCGCAGATCGGGAAAGCCCGCCTCCGCCGTGGTCGGCACGTCGGGCGCGGTCGGGGCGCGCATCGCCGAGCCGATCGCGATCGGCCGCAAGGCGCCCGCCTTGACCTGCGGCAGCAGCACGGGGAGATCGAGGAAGGTCATCTGCACCTGCTGGCCCAGCAGATCGTTCACGGCCGGCGCCGCGCCGCGATAGGGCACGTGCACGATGTCGATCCTGGCCGTCAGCTTGAACAGCTCACCGGCCAGGTGCGGCAGGCTGCCGGGTCCCGAGGAGGCGAAGTTGAGCTTCCCGGGCTGCGCCTTGGCGAGGGCGATCAACTCGCCGATGTCCTTCGCCGGCACGTTGGTCGCCACCACAAGCATTTCCGGCACGGTCGCAACCAGCGTCACCGGCGTCAGGTCGGCCAGCGTGTCGTAGGCGACCTTCTCCATGCTCGGGCTGATGGCGAGGGCGCCGGCCGAGGAGATCGCGATGGTGTAGCCGTCGGGCGGGGCCTTGGAGACCGCGTCGGTGCCGAGCACGCCGCCCTGGCCGCCGCGATTGTCGATCAGCACGGGCTGGCCCGACAGCTCCGACATGCGCTGGCCGATCACGCGGGCGATGATGTCGTTGGGGCCGCCGGCCGGGAAGGGCACGATCAGCTTGATCGGCTTTGCAGGAAAATTCTGCGCCGCCACCGCTGACGGCAGCATCAGGAACAATCCAAGGAGAAGCCTGCGTGAGATGGTCATGCAAGCCTCCCGCTCGCGTCTGTTATTGGTTCAGCAGTTTCAGTGCTTCTTCGTGAACCCTGGCGTCGCCGGCCGCGATGATGCGGCCGCCGCCCTGGGCCGGCTTGCCTTCCCAGGTGGTGACGACACCGCCGGCCCCGGTCACGATCGGGATCAGCGCAGCGATATCGTAAGGCTTCAGCTCGGTCTCGACCACGAGATCGACGTGGCCGGCCGCCAGCATGCAATAGGAGTAGCAGTCGCCGCCATAGCGCGACAGCCGCGCGCCTTGCTCGATGCGGCCGAAAATGGCGCGGTCGCGCTCGTTCATCAGCAGGGGGCTGGTGGTGTAGGTCGTCGCCTCCGACAGCGAGGCGCAGCGGCGGACCTGGAGCCGGCGCTCGCCGGAGGGGCCTTTATAGTTGGCCGAGCCGTTGTCGCCGGAGAAGCGCTCGCCGATGAAGGGCTGGTGCATCATGCCGAACACCGGCGCGCCCTTGTGCAGCAGCGCGATCAGCGTTCCCCAGATCGGAAAGCCGCCGATGAAGGATTTGGTGCCGTCGATGGGGTCGAGCACCCAGACATAGTCGGCGTCCTCGCCCTCATTGCCGAATTCCTCGCCGACGATGCCGTGCTGGGGGAAGTTGGCCTTGATCAGCCGCCGCATCACCGCCTCCGCGGCGCGGTCGGCCTCGGTGACGGGATCGAAATCCTTGGTCTTGCTCTTGTCGTCGATCGACAACGATGTGCGGAAGAACGGCAGGATGGTTTCGCCGGAGGCGGTGGCGAGCCGTCCGATGAAGGCGGAGAAGTCGATCACCGTCACGGCGTATCCTCAAAGCGAAAGTTGGATGAAGCTCGACTCCTGCCTAGCTCAATTCGCCTCCCGCGTGCAGCGCTGTCTTGATTTGCACCCTGGTATTTTGGATGCCGCCGCCTGCTGCCTCATCCAAGTCATCCGCTGGCCAAATATCGATCACGGCGTTGAAAACTTAGTTCCGGGGATGCCTTGTTCGTATGCAAATGATAATCAACCCATTGAATTTCCTTATCAAAGAAACTGAATCTGGGTTTCCATGGAAGCAACTGAGCCATGTGCTTATTGCATGGGAAACGGCTCAAAAGCCCTTGCGCTTTGTGCGGCGCGGTCGCATATTGTTGCGGTGCGGTAGCGCTTGGCGTTACCGCTGCCCTCCTTGGGCGTTTCCTCCCTAGACTTGGGCCGCTTGCGTCATTCGCGAGCGGCCCTTTTTTCTTGGGGCCGCCGCTTTCGTTTTGAAGCGCGCGGCGAAGCCAGGCGAAGGCGCGGTCGCGCTCATCGCAGATGATCATTCTTCCAGAGAAGAGAAGTCGGCGCTTATTCCGCCGCGGCCTGGAACGGGCCGAGATCGCCGAAGGGAATCGTGGTCGCCAGCACCTCGGCGAGGACGCCGAAGTCGGTCGCCACTTGCGCAAAGCGCGGGCCGCGCTCGCGCCGCCGCTCGTCCATGTAGATCGCGCGGTTGAGCTCGAGCTGCACCGCGTGCAGGCCGCTCGCGGGATTGCCGTAATGCTCGGTGATGAAGCCGCCGGCATAGGGCTTGTTGCGGCCGATCGAATAGCCGAGGCCCGTCATGGTCTCCTCGACCCTATCAGGCAGAAGCGGCGTGCAGCTCGTGCCGTAGCGGTCGCCGATCACGACGTCGGGCCGGCGCGGCTCGTCCCTGGAGACGCCGACCGAGGGCATCGAGTGGCAATCCACCAGCACCACGGTGCCGAACATCTGGTGCACCTTGTTGATCAGCCGGCGCAGCGCGCGGTGGTAGGGCTTGTACAGCGTCTCGATCCGCCCCAGCGCATCGTCGACCAGGATGCGCTCGCGATAGATCTCCTGACCGTCGCCGACCACGCGCGGAATGGTGCCGAGGCCGCCGGCGACCCGCATCGAGCGGGTATTGGCAAAGCTCGGGAGCCGTCCGCTGAACATGCGGGGATCCAGCTCATAGGGCTCGCGATTGACGTCGACATAGGAGCGGGGAAAGTTAACCCTGACGGTCGGAAAGCCGCGCTCGCTCAGATGGCCGATCAACTCGTCCATGAAGGAATCTTCGGACCGCCGCAGCGTCAGCAGATCGATCCTGGAGGCGCTGAGGAATTCGTCCGGATAGATCGAGCCGGAATGGGGCGAGTTGAAGATGACCGGCGCGCGCCATTGCGCGGGCTCCACGATCTCGAAGGCTGGCGACGTCTCGCCGTCAAACCGGGTCATCTTCTCAGGCTTCGTCCCTTCGCGCCGGGATCTGGCAGGGGCCAGACCGCATCGATTCGGCCGATCGAGCGGCTCTTATGTGTCGTCATTGTCCGGAATCGCAACCATTCTGCCAAGCGAAAAGATGTGATGGCCGTTGGAACATGTCTTAACCGTGTGGGCAGGGAGGCGGGGATACGCCCGCGCGGCTCGATTGATTCGAGCCGTTTTCCGGTTCACAAGAGGGCGGCAGCGAGAGCCGGCTCAGGGTAAAGATTTTCACCCCAAATTTACCCTCCGTCGGGCTTAGTGATCTCTGCTGATATCCTCTGGGGATGCGACGATTCCTGCCATGCCAAAGATCCTGCTCGCCGAAGACGACAACGACATGCGCCGTTTCCTGGTCAAGGCGCTGGAAAATGCCGGTTTTCAGGTCTCGTCCCATGATAACGGCATGGCCGCCTATCAGCGGCTGCGGGAAGAGCCGTTCGAGATGCTGCTCACCGACATCGTGATGCCGGAGATGGACGGCATCGAGCTCGCCCGCCGGGCCTCGGAACTCGATCCCGACATCAAGATCATGTTCATCACCGGCTTTGCCGCGGTCGCCCTGAACTCGGATTCGGACGCCCCCAAGAACGCCAAGGTGCTGTCCAAGCCCGTGCATCTGCGCGAATTGGTCAGCGAAGTGAACAAGATGCTGGCCGCCTAAATCGGCCTTGTTCCGTCCTTGCGCCGGCTCCCTTGAGCCGTTATAGGGACCCCACCCGACGGAAGTGGACTTTTAGGGCACGTAGCTCAGCGGGAGAGCACTACCTTGACATGGTAGGGGTCACAGGTTCGATCCCTGTCGTGCCCACCATCTTCTTCAATCGCTTTGGCGCACCGTGCCTGAGGCCTGAAGGTGGTTTCCACAAAGTCCCATTTTAGCCCCGGACTGCCGCATCCGGCGTATCGACCGGACGCCGATCGAGCCAATGTGGCTCGCCAACGCTTTGGGGAGCTGCGGCCGTGTCTTCCGCGCCTCCGTCGATCCCGCGCCGCCTATTTCAGGCCGGTCACAGCCAGGACCGGGCCATCGCCGTCAGCATCGGCACGGCACTGAAAGCGGTGGTCTTTGACTTCACTTGTCGCCCATTCTCGCTCCCTCGAAAGGGCGATGGTCTGGCACTTCATCACTTCAGACGATGCCTGCTGGACGGTGATCGAAGGGAAGACAGCGGCGATGAACCGGCTGACCGTCTCACGATAGGGAGTTGGCGGCGTCCTCTCGCCGGACTGCGCGACGACGCCAATGATCGTGTGGTCTTCGCACATCACCCCCAGCATCGGGACGCTTGGATGCTCGATCAGGTCCCCAATCACCATTCGACGCGAGACCGTTCCGCCGATCTTGGAAGCCGCTTCCGCAGCTTTGGAATCGCATTCGTCTGCAGATGCTGCGGTCGACAACAACATCGCGGTTGTGATCGCCACCATTCCACGATTCAGCGAGAGCATGGCACGACTTCCTGGCAAACGACGAGCAGGCTGGGCCTTCGCCAGGAGGCGCCTGAGCCGACATCGGGGCGAACGATCCGCCGATCCGGCTCTTCGATTCCGGCGATTTTATCGTGGGCCAGGAATTTTTCCCGCGCCCATCCCATTTGGGTCATGACGGTCGCCCGCCAGCCGCGCCTTTGGTTCTGGGCCGCCTGGACTTGCTCGACGAAGCCAGGGACGCGGTCCGTGGAATGATCAGGTCCATGGCAGTTGCCGGGGCGAAGGCCTGGTCGTTCCTCGATTGACGAACCTCGGCGGAGCCACGCATGATCGAGCTGGATGGACGCGTTTGGGGGCCAGAGATGAGGCGTTTGACTGCCGTTTTCCTGTTGTTGGTCTGTGCCGCGTCTGCTGAAGCCGCGCCGCCATCCAGCTGCGCCGGAAAATTCATCGGAGACTGGCGACATTCGGGCAGCGGCAACAGAGGCACGTTGAAGCCGGATGGTGCGGCGTTGTGCAGCGAGCATCCGGCTTGCGTCCAGGGGACATGGACCTGTTCGGGAAACGTATTGACCTACACCAACAGCTTGGGGAGCTGGAATTACACGCTCGAGCCCGATGGGCGATCGATGTCGACGAACGGCGGCGCCGCGGTTGCCGTGCGCATTGGCGCAGTCCCCGCGAGCGCCCGATCCAGGGATCTCGGCTCGGCGGCGAAGAACGTCACTGCCGATATTCTCGGGATCGACAGAACGCCCTCCGCAGCTCCCGAGGCTGGGCCACCCGCCGCGGCCAAGCCGTCCCTCAAGCCGTCCATGGACCGGACAAAGGCCGATTCCGGCGAAGGAGCCGCTCTATTCGGAGCAGGTAAAGAAGCCTTCAACAATGCGATGCGAGCATCGTACGAAAGTCGAAAGAGTTACCTTCGGACGGCCGAGCACTACTTCAAGAGGTCTGCCGAAGAGTTTCGCAAGACCGGCGATTTACAGAACGAGGCGAAAGCGAAGGAGAACATCGAGAAGATCCGAGCCGTCGATGCAAAGACGGCAGATCATGCTCCACCGCCCGAGCGAAAGCCGAAAGCCGCCGGCGGCCAGCTGTCCAGGCAGCAATGCACCACCATGATCAGCCAGATCAACAGAACACAGGTTGCGCTCTTGCGGGATCCGGTCAAAGGCAGCGACGCTGAGCGTGAGGTGCTGAAGCAGCAGAAGGCAGAACTCGAAAAGCGCTGCAACCAATGAGGCTTGCAAGTCTGCCGACGTCGCCGCGGCGGCCAGTCTGGAACATTCCCCTCGAGACGGTTGCCGGTGAAGGAAGTGCTTTCTACGCGGTCCCTGCCGCCGTCCTCAGCAGCAGTTTCTTCAGTCCGGTCGGATAGAGGCTCGGTCCGCCATCAACGTCGAGATCGGCAAGGTCGAACCAGCGCGCGACGATCTGCTCTCCATTGTCCTCGCAGAAGTCGATGCGGTCCCGGCCGGCGAAGGCGCCCTCTGGAAACGCGACCTCCGCGACGAACACCACCTCGTGGCCGGTCGATCCCTCGTGCACGAAAATGTTCTCCAGCACGACAGGCTCGCTCGTGATGGTCACGTCGATGCCGAGCTCTTCGTTGAACTCCCGCACCAGAGCGGCCCGCCAGCTCTCGCCGAACTCGATCTCACCGCCGAGCGGGCGTACGCCCTTGATGCGCCCGGTATCGTCACGAACCTCGGCCGCCAGCAGCCGCCCGTCCCGCCACTGCAGGCCGATTGCGACGACGCGGATGTGCGGATGAGGGCGCCATGTGGTCATGGGGAACCGTTATCGCGCGCGCCGCCGCCGTGCAATGCGCGGAGGCGCGTTCTGTCAGGCCGGATCAGGCTTCGCAGCCTTGATCGACGACTCGCCGCCTGCCATTGTCCGGCCATCCACCACGGCGAGCTTGGTCCGATCGAGGTACAGAGTTCGCCGAAATGCGTCGCTTCGCCGGATGTGAAGAGAAGGCTATCGAGATGAGCAGCGTGAACAAGCCCGGCGGCAACTACTTGCCGGTGATCATCCATGGTGGACTCGCCTATGTCAGCGGCCAGCTGCCGCGCCGCGGCGAAGAGTTGCTGTATGCGGGCAAGGTCGGAGCAGGTGTCGATATCGCTGCCGCACAGGAAGCCGCTGCCCTTTGCGCTGATCTCTGCATTTCCGCCATCAATCACGCAACGGGCGGCGAGGACAGGATCGTCCAGGTCCTGCAGGTCGTGGGGTATGTCGCTTCAGTGCCTGGATTCACCCAGCAGTCGCAAGTCATGAACGGGGCCTCGGACCGGCTGATCGAACGTCTCGGTGAGCGCGGTCGTCATACGCGCACGTCCGTCGGCGTCGCCGAGTTGCCGCGCGGGGCGCCGGTCGAGCTGAACATGATCGCTGCTGTCCGGACCTAACAGGCCGCCTTATCCAACGAGATATCTGGCAACCGCCGCTTCGTCCCACGCGATACCGTTGCCGGGCTCCCCGCTCGGCAGCGCGAAGCCGTCCTTGATCTCGAGCCGCGTTGCCAGCACGGCATCCGCCCAGTCGACATATTCCAGCCAGTGAGCCGTCGGCGTCACGCACAGCAGATGCGCGCTGACCTCCGAGAACAGATGCGTGGACATCTCGATGCCGGCGGCATGGGCGAGCGCGGCCGCGCGCAGCCAGCCGGTGACGCCGCCGATGCGCTGGCTTCCGCCGCAGGCGCGGTCTGCATCGAGAAGGTCCTGTCGAACTGCTCACCGATCTGGACCGGCATATGCAGCGCCCACCAAGGCGCTGGCAATGCGTTGATCTTGATCAAGATGGCGGCGACGAAACGGCGCAACCTCAATCAGAAGATGCAGATGGGAGGATTGACCATGCGGGCTTATCTCTTCGCATTGGCTCTCGTGTTAGCCATTCTGGGGCCGTCTTCGGCGCATGCGGGGTGCTGGCCGAGCGAGAATTTTCCGATCGTCTGCTGGCTCGACACGAAGGGCGAAGGGTGCTCGGAGCACCACGCGCTGACCAGCTACAAGGCAGTGATGTACCCGCATCCGGACCAGTCGATCTATGAGTTCGAAACCACCCATTGGTGGGACGGCCCTCCCATAACGGCCTGTCCACCGACCAAGACGGTCAAGTTTACCAGCGTTTGGAACCGCGAGACGGGCAAGGCGGAGGAAACGGCGTCCAACGGTTGGTCGTCCTGGACGCGCTACATCTATTGCACCAACAACCCATGGACCGGACAAGGCCCGCCTGCGGTGCCGGTCTGTTCCGGACCTGCCAATGACCCGAATGTGGGGCAGCCGGTGACCTCGGCGATGCTGACGCAGAGCCAGCGCGTGAATTTGCTTCAGGTCCAGGAGCCGCTCCACACGAAGTGCCTGCAGGTCGAGCCTGACCCGATGGGTTCGGAATGGCTTACGGGAAGCTCGGTCGTCCGTGTCGTCGTTTCGCACCATGAATATCAAAGGATCGAGTGGCACTATTTCTTCCAGGAGTTCTATTCGTTCGAGGGCTGGAAGGAAGTCCCCGCGCCGAAGTCGAAGATGCCGTTGATCTCGACGAAGAAATACACCGAGCGCCGCATCGCGACCACGACGGGGCGGTTCTGGCTCAACAAGCAGGGACGTTGGAAGATCGTCGCGGTCCCGAAGCCGACCTCGCTCGCCGCCCAGCTCATCGCGACGACCGTGACCAACGAATGCCCGGGCGCGCGATTCAATATCCAATGACGGCAGATCGACGAAAGGCCCCCTCCTGAAGCGCGTGTTCGACAGGCAATGACGAACACGCGAAGGAGCATCCACGGACTACAATCTACCCGACCAGATACTTCTTCACCGCCGCCTTGTCCCACGCGATGCCGTTGCCGGGCTCCTCGCTCGGCACGGCAAAACCGTCCTTGATCTTGAGCCGCGTTGCCAGCACGGCATCGGCCCAGTCGACATATTCCAGCCAATGCGCGGTCGGCGTCACGCACAGCAGATGTGCGCTGACCTCCGAGAACAGATGCGAGGACATCTCGATGCCGGCGGCATGGGCGAGCGCGGCCGCGCGCAGCCAGCCGGTGACGCCGCCGATGCGCTGCACGTCGGGCATTACGTAGTCGCAGGCCTCCGCGGCGAGTGCCGCCTGCATCGCGAAGGCGCTGTCGAAATTCTCGCCGATCTGGACCGGCGTGCGCAGCGCGTCCGCAATGCGGGCGCAGCCGGCATAGTCGTCGTGGCGGATCGGCTCCTCGATCCAGGTGAGGCCCTCGTCGTCCAGCATCTCGCCGCGGCGGATGGCGTCGGTCACCGTCAGCGCCTGGTTGTAGTCGCACATCAGCGTGACCTCGTCGCCGACGGCCTTGCGCACGGCGCGGACGACGGCGAGATCCTCCCGCGCATCGGGACGGCCGACGCGGATCTTGGCGGCCCCGAAGCCTTCGGCCAGCAGCTTGTGCGCCTCGTCGACCGCGGCACCCGCCGGCATGATGCCGAGCCCCTTCGAATTGTAGGCCCTGACCGGCTTCGGCGCGCCGCCGAGCAGCCGCGCCAGCGGCAGGCCGCGTGCTCGGGCGAGCGCGTCCCATGCGGCCATGTCGATGCCGGATTGCGCCAGCCGCTGCAGGCCGGCGAGGCCGAGCAGCGTGAAGCGCTGGGTCAGCTTGCGCTCGATCTCGAACGGCAACAGCTCGTCGCCGGCGACGAGCTCTGACATTTCCGTGACCATCGCCGTCAGCGGCTTCAGGGCCGACGGCGTGATCGAGAACAGATAGGCGTGCCCGACCGCGCCCTGGTCGGTTTCGCAGTCGATCAGCACCAGCGGCGCCTTCGCCACGGCCCCGGTCGAGGTCTTGAGCGGCAGGTTCATCGGCACGATCACGGGGCGCGCGTTGAAGCGTTTGATGCGGATGGTCTCGGTCATGGCGCAGGCTCCGGATGATCAACGGTGGTTGATGCCGATCTTAGACATTCGTGATGAAACGGAAAGGCGCCTGGTCCGACCACCATAAAATGGGGTTGCGCGAACCGGCGTTTTCTGGGTTCTGTGCCGCCGCATTCCCTCACAAATGACAGGCGTTTGCGACAAAATCGCACACGACGGAGCCACAGCGTGAAACCAGAGATCTCCGAAGAGCAGCGCAAGAACGGCATCCTCATCGGGGCCGCGATCGCTTTCCTCCTGCTCGCCTTGCCGGTCGCGGTCTGGCTGGACCTGACCGATCTCAGCAAGACGGCGTTGCGCCGGCAGGCGATCGATCTCAATTCGGTGATCTCGAGCGTGCGCAGCTACTACGCCTCCAACGTGGTCGGGCGCGTGCTCGCCAACCCTGACGGGACCACGAAGGTCGTGCACAATTACGAATCGGTTCCCGGCGCGATCCCGATTCCGGCGACGCTGTCGCTGGAGCTCGGTCGGGTGATCGGCGCCCAGCAGGAGAACATCACCTACCGCTTCGTCTCGGACTTCCCGTTCCAGAATCGCGCCCCGCACCAGCTCGACAAGTTCGAGAAGGACGCGCTCGATGCGCTGCGCAGGGATCCCGAGCAGAAGATCGTGGAGACCGAGACGTCGCTGTTCAACGACAAGGTCCGGCTGGTGGCCCCCGTCACGATGGGCCCGGCCTGCGTGAGCTGCCACAACAGCCACCCCGAGAGCCCGAAGAAGGACTGGAAAGTGGGGGATGTCCGCGGCATCCAGGAGGTGATCATCGCGCAGCCGATCGCCGCCAACATCTTCTCGTTCAAGTTCCTGCTGGCCTATTTTCTGATTGCCGCCGGCAGCGGACTTTCGTTCCTGTCGTTGCAGCGGCGGCAGGCGCGCCGCATCAAGTCCATGAACCGGGAGCTCGAATCCGCCAACGACTTCCTCGCGTCGCTGTCGATGAAGATCTCGCGCTACATCCCGCCGCAGGTCTACAAGAGCATTTTCAGCGGCCAGAAGGACGTCACCATCCACACCGAGCGCAAGAAGCTCACCATCTTCTTCTCCGACATCCAGAACTTCACGGCGACCGCCGAACGGCTGCAGCCGGAGCAGCTGACCCAGCTCCTCAACGAATATTTCACGGAGATGTCGGCGATCGCCCACGATTATGGCGGCACCATCGACAAGTTCATCGGCGACGCCATGCTGATCTTCTTCGGCGATCCCGAGACCAGGGGCGATCGCGCCGATGCGCAGGCCTGCCTGCAGATGGCCTGGCGCATGCAGCAGCGCCTCGCCGAGCTCAACGCGAAATGGCGCGCCGCCGGCATCGAACAGCCGTTCCGCTCGCGCATGGGCATCAATTCCGGCTATTGCAATGTCGGCAATTTCGGCAGCAGCGACCGCATGGACTACACCATCATCGGTGCCGAAGCGAACCTCGCCGCGCGCCTGCAGTCGATCGCCGAGCCCGGCGGCATCGTGCTGAGCTACGAGACTTTTGCCCTCGTTAGCGACATCGTCCGCGCGCATGCGCTGCCGGCGATCACGATGAAAGGCATCAGCCGCGAGGTGATTCCGTATTCGGTGGATGCATTGAACGATGCGGCGGCGGAGCGAAGCGGCGTCATCACCGAGCGCGCGCCGGGACTGGAGCTCTATCTCGATCCGGCGGTGGTGAAATCCGGCGACGCGGCCCACGTACGCGCACTGCTGGAGAGCGCGCTGGCGTCGCTGAAGCCGGCGTAAGGGGGCGCGAACGTGCGTAGCGCTTTCTGATCGAGAGAGTCCCCGTGTGGCACCCCTCTCCCTAACCCTCCCCCACAAGGGGGGAGGAAACGTACCTTTCGGGTGGCACGCGCTCGCTCCTATCAGTCGCGACAGTGAGGCACAGCGCCGCCGCGCACTCCGCTGCGCTCCCTCCCCCCTTGTGGGGGAGGGCGGGGGAGAGGGGTGGCCCAGCAAACGGTGCGTGCTTGAACGCCGCGCTGTCTCAAGGCCGCGTTTGGGTAAACCTCACCGCGCCATCCCTTCCGTGAACGCCGTTTCGATCACGTCGCCAAAGGGCTGCCAGGAGCGGCCGTCGAACTGCACCAGCCGCATCTGCCTGATCGGCAGATAGTTGCCGGGCGAGGTGCTCATCCTGATGTCGGGCAATGCGACGGAAGGATGAAAGCCCTTCAGCGAAGCCGCCTGTCGCATGATGTTCTCGCGCGAGACATCGTCGCCACATTGCTTCAGCACTTGCGTCAGCGCCTCGGCCGCGGCGTAGCCGTAGACCGCTGCGCTGTTGTTGGTGCTTTCGACCTGATGGTACTTGTCCATGAAGGTGAACCAGTCCTTCATGGCGGAATCGTCCTTCCATGCCGGATCGCTCGGATCCTTCAGAAAGGCCGCCGAGATCACGCCGGCCGAGTTCTCCAGGCCCGCGGGCGCCATCGCATTGGCAATCGAGGCAGAGGCATCGTTGACGATGAACACCGGATGCCAATTCAGTGACGCTGCCAGCTTGATCACCTGGGACGCCGTCGACGGCACGCCGAGAAAGACGAAGATGTCGGCACCGGTGCGCTTGAGGATCGAGACGTGTCCGTCGAGATGCGCGTCGTTGATGTCGAAGGCGATGTCGACGAGGACATGACGGTTCAGATCGCCCAGCCCTTCCTGGACGCCCTTGTAGAGCACGCGCCCGAACTGGTCGTTCTGCCAGAGCACGACGATCTTCTTCCTGGGATAGTAGGCCTGGATGTAGTTGGCGTAGATACGCCCCTCCGATCGGAACGACGGCTGCCATCCCATCGTCCAGGGAAACTTCTCGGCCCGGCTCAGTTCCTCGTCGCCGGAGGCGACGAACAGTTGCGGGATCTTCTTCTCGTTCAGGTACCAGCGCGTGGCGAGATTGCCGGGCGTGCCGAACGCCCCGAACATCAGGTGCACGTCGTCCTTCTCGACCAGATTGCGCGTCAGCTCCAGCGCCGTCGCCGGATCGGAATTGTCGTCGCGCGTGATGAAGCGGATCTTGCGACCGTTGATGCCGCCGCGCGCGTTGATCATGTCGAAATAGGCCGCTTCCGCCTGACCGATCGCGCCGAATTCCGAGAGCGGTCCCGAATAGGGCATGACATTGCCGATGCGGATTTCCTTGTCGCTTGTCGGCTGATCGGCGTGTTGCTGTGACATCGCCCCAAGCGAGGCGAGAGCGGCGATCAAAGCGAATAGCAGTCTGCCGGTGACGCGCATGCTCGACACCTTGTCGTTGGCCCCCAACGAGGTCGGCTCGGTCCGCACCAAGGCGAGCTAATCTAGGTCAGGCGTTTGGCAATCGTGTGGCCTGACGGGGCGTCTTCGAAGCGGGGCTCCCGGGCGCCGACGAAGCGGCAGGTGTGCTGACGCGCCGCGGGGTGGCCCAGCAAATGGTGTGAGAGGTCGATGATCGGAGCAGCGCGTCCGCTACGGCAGCCCCCGTGCCTCCAGCTGATGCACCAGCAGCAGGGTAGGTTCGGCGAGGCTGTCGCCGGAACCGTCGAGACCGAAGGCGCTGGCGATGCCGTCGCGGCTGCGCAGCAGCGCGCTGCGCGGGCAATGACCGGCGCCGCAGAGCGTCTTCTTCAAGGTTTCGCCTTGTGCGACGGTGCTGGCGGAATCGTCCGCGGCCCAGGCCAGCACGATCGGCACATCGACGTTGAGGATGCCCGGGAAAACCGAGCGCGTGTTGTACTGGCCGGCGTCGCTGCCGAGATAGGCCTTCTCGCTGTCGTTCGCATCCTTGCCGGCGCGGTAGATGCCGGACACCAGCACGACGGCGGCGACATCGGCGCGGTCGGTCTGAAGCTCGGGATGCGCCAGCAGGGTCGCGACATGGAAGGCGCCGGCGCCGTAGCCGACCGCAACGATCTCGCGGGCATCGCCGTTGAACAGGTCGATATTGCCGTGCACCCAGGACAGCGCCGCCGCCACGTCGGTCGCCCCCATCGGCCAGGTCGCTGCGGGGGCCAGGCGATAGCTGACGCGTACCCCGATCATGTCGTTGCGCGCGGCAAAGCACATCGCCTGGTCCTGGATCTGGCGCGACAGCTCAGGCGCGCCGCGGTCGCCAGTGAAGGTGTCGCCGGTCACGAACAGCAGCACCGGCCGCGGCGTATCCGCCTTGGTCGCACTGGTGGCGACATCGAGCACATTGGCCTCGCTCTCGCCGTAGCGCAGGCCGCGCGAGAAGGTGACCTGCTCGCACAGCCGAGCGGTGCCGCCGGCCGTGGTGTCGGAATCGGTGAGGCCTGCGCGGATGAGATCGGAGGGCGGCGACAGCCGGGCGGGCAAGGGACCGTGGGCGGAGGCCGTGGTCATGGTCAGAAGCAGGAAGAATGTCAGGTAATTTTTCATGATGATGCCGGCCTTGGGAGGCCAATACTGGCTCGCTGATCTGGCCTGTCTTCTCAATTCGCCTCATTAGTCAGCCGGCCTTGAGGCTAATTCGCGGCACCTTTGGCAGACCCGCGGCCGGCGCGGAACGGGCAGCCGGTGCGACATCCAGCCGCGTTTGGAGCGCACATGCGGGGTTGCGCTCTACTGTGCATGGGGTTGTTTTCGCAAATTTTGTTTTGGACGGCCTGTCAGGCCCGCTTCATGGTCCGGAACGTGACCGAGTAGCGGCGCGCCTCCACCGGCGGGATGCTGTGCTCCCATTGCGAGCGCGCCTCGCGGTCCATCAGGTACAGCGAGCGCGGCTGCGCCTCGATCGTGTGGCGCTGCCATTTGTCGCCGCTGCGGCGACGGAAACGGAACTTGCAAGGAGCGCCGAGCGACAGGCCGAGCACCTTGTCGAAATGCGGCTTGTCGCGGTGCCAGCCGATGCCGACGCCGACCTCATACTCGGTGCAGAGCACCTGCCGGACGCTGCCCTGCGGCAGCCCCGCCCATGCCTCGACCCGATGTGCGATCGGCGAGAGCCAGTCCGGGATCGGGTCGGCCTCGGTCAGCCGCTGCAGCGCATAGTCGTAGCGGTAGCCGAAGGAGGCGACCCGACGGTTGCCCTCGAAGGCCCCGAACTGGAAACGCTGCAGCGGCAATGCTGCGATGCGGCCGATCAGCGCCTGCTCGGTGGCGGGCTCGATAAAATGATCCGTATGGCGAAGGCCGGCCGGACCGGATTCCGGTTCGGTGAACAGACCAAGCTGCGTCATTCCTCGCATTTCCGTGATGGAACCTATTGGCGGCTGATGCGACTTACATATGACGCGGGGAGTAACGTGCGAGGCTGTCATGGCACAGAAGCATACCGCCGATCCGGCAGAGATCATGCGGGCGACCGGTCATCCTGAGCTGGAATACGCCGCCGGCTGGACCATCGCCGGTCTGGTCACCATCGGTACCATCGTCGCCGCTTGGGTATTTGCCATCTAGGCTGCGGGAAACTGCAGCTCGAAGGCCGCCCCCTCGTCGGTCGGCTTGAGCCTGATCGAGCCGCCATGGCTCGCCATCACCGCGCGTGCGATCGCAAGTCCCATTCCGGTGCCGCCCTGGTCGCGGCGGGTGGTGAAGAACGCATCGAAGATCCTGTCGCGGTTCGGCGCCGAGATCGGTTCGCCGTCATTGCTCACCGTGAGGCGCAAGGTCGTGCGCTCGAAGGTCGCCTCGAGCCTGATTGTCGCAGCCTTGTGCCGGACCGCGTTGTCGGCGAGATGCGACAGCACGATCAGCGCTTTCTCGCCGGACATGCCGATGGGGCGGTCGAGGCTGCCGCTGGCCGAGATGTCGCTTGCGGGAAACCGGCTCCTGAGCTCGGCGATCACGGGTGCCAGCTCGGTGCGCTCGTTCTGGGGCAGGCTCTCGGCGCGGGCAAGCTCGCGCAGCCGCTGCGCCATCGCCTCCAGCCGCTTTGTGTCGGACAGGATGTTGGCGATGAACGTCTTCTGCTCGGCCGGCGTCAGGCCCTCGGCCTTGCCCTGATAGGAATCCTGCAGCAGCTCGGCGGCACCTTTGATCGAGGTCAGCGGCGATTTCAGCTCATGGGTGAGGTGGGCCGAGAACGTTGCGATGTAGTCCGAGCGCCGCGCCAGCTGCTCGGCCATGCCGAGAAAGCTGTGCGAGAGTTGGGCGAACTCGCGGGTGCCGTAATGCCGGAGCGGCTGGAACGCCTCGCGGTCGCCGCGGCCGATTCTCGCTGCACGGTCGATCAGCTCGCGCATCGGCAGGGTGATGGTGCGCGAGAACACGAGGCCGATCGCGATCGTGCCGAGAATGACGGCGAGCCCGGCCAGCACGAACTTGGCCCGCTCCTGGTAGAGATGATCGAAAATGTTGCTCGGCGTCCGCGTGGTGTAGATCACCCCCGCGACGCGGTTGTTGACGATGACGGGCATCGCCGAGAACACGTGCACGCCGAGGCCGCGGCTGAAGGAATAAATCGGCGGCGGCGGCTTGTCCGGCACGCGGTTGCGCAAGGTGGCGCGATATTGCCCGTGCAGCGCGTCCGCGACCTCCTCGATATGGGCGAGCGACTGCCCGACCTCCTGCCGCCCGGCAATGACGACGCCCTGCGGATCGAGGATGCGGAAGCCCGCCAGCGTCACCTTCTGGGTCTCGCGGATGATCGGCGTCAGCCTTGCGCCGATCTCGACATAAGCGGGCTGTGCTGCTTGCGGCGCGGCCTGCGCGTCCGGCCGCCGCCTGAGCAGGTCGTTGGCGGTGAGGTCGAGCGCGGGGCGGATCGGCGTGACGGGGTCGCCGGGGTCCGGCAGCACGTTCGGCGGCACCTCGGCCCCGAGCGTCAGCCCGCTGTCGAGCCGCGCGGTGACCTCCTGCGCATAGATCGTTGCCAGCACGCGGCTCTGCGCGATCAACTCGGCCTGGGTCTGGCGGATCAGCTGGTTGTCGTAGAGGCGAAAGAAGAACAGGCCGACCAGCGGCAGGATCGCCACCGTCGCCAGCACCGTGAAGATCACGAGGGCGAGCGAGGGCCGCCATTTGTCGGGTGCCGCGCTCATGCCTCTTTCTCGCAGCGCCCGAGCTTGAAGCCGACGCCGTGGATGGTCTCGATCACGTTCTCGCAATCTTGTGCCGCGAGCTTGGCGCGGATGTTGCGGATGTGGCTGTCGATGGTGCGGTCGGAGACCTGGATGTTGAGCTGATAGGCGGCCCGCATCAGCTGCTCGCGGTTGAACACCGAGGTCGGCCGGGTCAGGAACGCGCGCAAAATGCCGAACTCGATCGCGGTCAGCTTCAGCGGCGTGCCGGCGAAGGTCGCGACATGCTGCTCGGGGTCGATCAGCAGGCCGCCTTGCGACAGCGCGGCAGGCCCCGCCTTGGCCTCGCCATTGCGCGGACTGAGCCGGCGCAGGATCACGTTGACCCGCGCGACCAGCTCGCGCGGGCTGAACGGCTTCGTCACGTAGTCGTCGCCGCCGATCTCGAGGCCGAGGATGCGGTCGATCTCCTCGTCGCGCGCCGACAGGAACAGGATCGGCACGTCGGAGACTTTGCGGACCTCGCGGCAGACGTCGAGGCCGTCGAACTCGGGCATGCCGATGTCGAGCACGATCAGGTCGGGCTTGTCGGCGGCAATGCGGAGAAGCGCCTCCTTGCCGTCGCGCGCCTCGATCACGTCCATGCCCGCCTTCTTCAGGGCGACGCGGATGACCTCGCGGATGTGGCCCTCGTCGTCGACGATGAGAATGCGATGCGCCAAGGATATCTCCGCTCATCCTGCCGGCCGGCTGCCGGACTGATCTCTTGCCTGCGCGTCCAGCCTGCGCTGGAGCCGCCAGCTTCGAAAGCCCCAGCTCCGCCAGGCCAGATCCTGGCGCTGCTGTTCTACAAGGCGGTCGCGGCGCGACACAAGGCAGCTCTCGCTGACGCCGGGCCGGAGCGCCATGGCTCGGTCGATAGCGGGCAATGCTTGCGGCCCGAGTGTCAGGAGATAATTGACGTCGATTTTCACGCCGTTGCCCGATGCTTCCCGGCTGTGGGTGACGTTGTAGTCGGCGATGAAGGCGTCGAAGTTCACGAGCGAGCAGCCATAGAGCACGATCGTGAGCGCGATCAGATTGACCCCGACGAGCCATTGGTTGGACCGGTTGAGGACGATGCGGGCGACGATCAGGATCAGCCCCAGCGCGACCAGCCCCATCCAGATGAAGGCTGCGATCCGCCAGTAGGTCAGCATGTAGATGTCCACGTAGAGGTCGAGGCGAAGGATCGAGGAGGCGACGAGAAGCACATTCTGCGCGACCCAGAGATAGACCAGTGGCCGGATCACCTTCGATTTCTCGGCCGGGCCGCCCGGACGCATCGCCACCAGCACGAAGGCTGCGGCGAGCAGGGCGGTCACGATCAGCGGATAGGCGCCGCGATGCGCGTAGCCCGCATAGGTCAGATCGTCGGGCAGCGCCACATGGCCCCAGAGATAGATGCCGTCGAGAACGGACTGGGCCGCGAACAGCAGGTTGAACAGGATCAGCGAGCGCAGGATGGTCGAGGAGCCGAGAAACTCCGCCGAGGCCAGCGGCGGGAGCGGCGGCGGCAAGGGTCCCTCCGCGATGGCGGTCGTGACGATCGTCCTGCCCCGCCAGCGCACATGGATAAAGGGCCAGACCAGCGCCAGCATCAAGGCCCAGAACAGCACGCGCGGGACGCTGATATATTGGAGGATGAGCTTCGGATTGAGCAGGGACACCCACTGCTCGATCACCGGATTGGCCGCGGCGAACAGCGCGACGAAGACCGTGCTGAGTGCTGCAGGGAGCAGCCACTGTGCGATGCAGCGGGTCAGCGCCGAGGCGCTGAACGCCTGGGGCGCATCGAGGAAGAACCTGAAGGGTCCGAGCAGGACCAGGTTGCGCAGCGCGCGGACGCGCTCGGCGAGCCCGGTCGCCTCCGCATTGGTCACGAGCAGCAAGGCAATCGCCAGCGACGCGGCGAGGAGCAGGAACGAGAGCGTGTTGAGTTCCTCCATGGCCGGCACGAGACCGGCGGCGAAAATGGCCGAACCGATCATGGCGCGGCGCCAATCGAGAGCCGCGCGATTGAAGTGCGCCGACACGGCGGCGAGCGCGATCGCAAACAGCGTCAGCGACAGCCCGATTCGATGCCCGTAGAACAGCCAGTCGGCAAGTGCGGCCAGCGCCAGCGCGAGGCCGACCTTGGCAGGGATCGAGGAGTGACCGATCGGCTTGATTTCCTCGATGATCGTCGATGCCAGGCTTGTCATGTCCGAAAAGACCTTTCGTGATGGTTGGCATCGCGAAGTCTGAACGTCGCTTGTGCAGAAGGCGGGATCGTCGTCTGCAGGGCTTCAGGAGTCTTTTGCAGATTTCGTGCAGGCGCGCGTTTGGCTCTCGCGGAACGCAAATCGCTTTGATAGGTGCGAAGCATTCGTCTTCATCGCATGTGGCACATCATGCAACTCCTCCGTCGTATCGGTCTCGTCCTGCTCTGGTTGGCCGCGCCGCTCGTCGCATTCGCGGCCTTGAACAAGAACGACCCCTATCTGCTCGTGCTGCGCGGCGCCGGAAACATCGCGCTTGTCGTCGCAAGCCTCTTGATCGTCGCCGTCCTGCTATGGCGCGGGCACTGGCGCAGCATCGCCGGCAAGCTGCTCGTCGTGCTCTGGTGCTCACCGCCGGTCCTGATGTCGGCGGCACATCTGAAGTTCGAGCTGCGCAAGCACGGGGTCCTGGCCGCCGGTGCGGCCGAGGCGCGCCAGCTCGGACCTCACTTCATGGTTGGCTATTCCTCCTTTTCCGAGGTCGCGCGCCTCGCCGGGCAGGGCTTGATCGGCGGCGTCTATGTGACCCGGCACAATATTCGGGGCCGAGGCATCGAGGCGTTGCGCGCGGAGCTTGCGGCACTCCAGGACGTCAGGCGCGCAGCCGGCCTGCCGCCGCTGGTGGTCGCTGCCGATCAGGAAGGCGGCATCGTCGGTCATCTCGCACCACCGCTGACCAAAGTGCCGGCATTGGCGACGCTTGCCGGGCTTGCTCCCGACGAGCAGCAGGCCAAGGCGGAGGAGTTCGGCCGCATTCACGGAAGCGAGCTCGCCGCCCTCGGCGTCAATCTCAACCTCGCCCCGGTGCTCGACCTCAAGCCGCCGCAGAGGCGCAACCGGCTCGATTTCCACACGCTGATCGGCCAGCGTGCGATCGCAACCGATCCTATCGTCGTCAGCACGATTGCGAGCGCCTATGTGCGCGGACTGGAGGAGTCCGGCGTCGGCGCGACGCTCAAGCATTTCCCCGGCATCGGCCGCGTGCGCACCGACACGCATCATTTCAGCGCGAGTCTCGATACCCCGGTCAAAGAGCTGGAAGTGAGCGACTGGCTTCCGTTCCGCGAGGTGCTGTCGCATTCGCGCAGCGCGCTTATGGTAGGACATGTCACGCTCACCGCCGTCGATCCCGATCGCGCCGCCTCGCATTCGAAACGCGTCGTTGACGGCATCATCCGCGACAAGTGGGGCTATCAGGGCATGGTGATGACCGACGACCTTGTGATGGGCGCGATCTACCAGAACGACGTCTGCAAGGCGGTGGTCGAGGCGCTCAATGCCGGTGTCGACATGTTGCTGGTCGCCTACGACGGCGCGCAGTTCTACCGCGTCTTTGCCTGCGCCCTGGAAGGATCGCGGCAGGGCAAGCTCGACGCGGCGATGCTGCGCGCGAGCGAGACCCGGCTGGCGCGGAGCTTTCCGATCGAGCAGGCACGCGCGGCGCCAAGCCCAATTCAGCTCGTCGAAACTAGCCCTTCGCGAACTGGCGGTAGTCCGGTTCGCGGTGAAACCAGAACTCGTAGCCGGTGACGGCCTTCTGCATCGCGACGTCGTGGATCGGCTGGTTGAGCGGAATGACAGGAACGTCGCGCATGCAGAGCGCGATGAAATCCTTCACGCACCGGTCATACTCCGCCGCATCCGCGGTGAAGCGCGCCTTGTCGATCAGCGCGTCCATCTCCTTGTTCTGATAGGAGGAGATGTTGAAGATCGAGTTGTTGCCGTGGAAATTCCAGTAGAAGTAATATTCGGGATAATCCAGCCAGCCGCTGAAGCGGTTGAGCGCGAGCGGCAGCTCCTTCTTGTTCAGCGTCGTGCGCCAGTTGGCGCCGGGAATCTTCTCGATCGCCGCCTTGATGCCGATCTTGGCGAGGCTCTCCTGGATCAGGATCGCCGTGGGTTCGCCGACGGTCGCGGTGCCCGTGTCGAGCGACAAGGTCGTCTCCAGGCCCGACTCGAAGCCGGCTTCCTTCATCAACGCCCTGGCTTTGTCGAGATCGGTGACATAGGGAGACGGCTGCGGCCAGACCGGCTTTGAGACCTCTGCCGCTCCGCCATACATCGGAACGGCGCGCCCGAAGAACGCACTGCTCTGAATCTGCTCGTAAGGCATGGCCCAGGCGATGGCCTGGCGCAGCTTGGCATTGTCGAACGGCGGCTTCGCGGTGTTGAGGGCGACGTACCAGAGCGCGTTCGGGATCGGCACGCCCGAGACCTTGACCTTGCCTTCCCTGATGATCTGCTCGAAATCGCGCGGCGCAAAGCCGCTGGAGATGTCCGCATCGCCCCGCTCCAGCATGGCGCGGCGGGTACCGGCAGAGGGAACGTCGCGCGCGATCACGCGCTTGACCTTCGGCAGCGGGCCGCTCTTCCAGTCGTCGAACCGCGCCAGCACGGTTTCGCTGCCGGGCTTCCAGCTCTCGATCCTGTAGGCGCCGCCGCCGGCCTCGTTGGTCCTCAGCCAGGCCAGCGCCCAGGGGTCTTCAGCCGTCGCGTTCTTCTTCGCAAGCTCGGAGTTGATGATGAAAGGCACGACGACCGCGACGTTGAACAGCAGCATCTTGTCCTTGCGGACGTAGTCGATGCGGAAAGTGTGATTGTCGACCACGACGAACTGCTCGGGTTTCTCCAGCGATCCCGCCGACATCTGGAAGGTCGGAAAGCCGCCGACCTTCACCGCGCGGTCGAAGGACCATTTGACGTCCTTGGCGGTGACAGGCGTGCCGTCGTGAAATGTCGCGTCCTTGCGAAGCTTGAAGGTGCAGGACATTCCGTCGGCCGCAACCTCCCAGCTCTCGGCCAGTTCGGGCGCAAGCTTCTCGCGATCATACGACAGCGTCCCGTCCGGCAGCGTCCTGGAGGCGTAGGAAAGCAGGCGGTCATAGCAATTCCACGAGAGCCCGTTCACGGTCTGGTTGGAGCCGACGCCTTGCATGTCCAGCGAGTTCGGACCCAGCTCCTGCACCACCAGCAGAGTCTCGCTACGTCCCTGCGCCCAGGCAAGCGGCGGAGTAACGGCACTGATGCCGGCGGCACCCACGCCGCCGACCACGCTGCGGCGGTTCATATGGAAGGGTGAACTGCTCATGGGGCCTCCTGTCCGCCAATCATCCGGTATCGAGAGGCAAGGTGTGTGCCATTGGCACGACCGATCGTGCGATATCCATGGCCGGCCGCCCCGCGCGATGGCGCGAGGCGGCTTCGTTCGGTTCGTCTGTGCGTGGGCCGGCTGTTTTTATTCGGCCTGCTCCACTGCGGCAGGCATCTTTGCAACCGACATCAGCGATCGCGCGACCTGATTAAGCAACAGATCGGCGTTCTCTTCCTCGGCGAGGGATTTGGAGAGCAGGGCGACCACCGCGCTATGCCGGAGCTGCTGCGCCAGGTTGCGCGCGGTGGTGTAGCCGGACATCTCGTAATGTTCGACGCGTTGAGCCGCAGAAATCAGCGAGAGGTCGGCGGCCGCGTCTTCCTTGTCCTCGGCTTCCTTCATGACCTCCTGGCCTTCCTCGATGAGGCCCATCATGCCCTTGCAGGGCTTGGCGCGTGCGTTCTCGCCGAGCAGCTCAAAGCATTCGTTGATGCGTTCGACCTGGTTCTCGGTCTCGGCCAGATGCTGCTCGAACAATTCGCGCAGCTGGTCAAAGCGGGCAGCCTGCGCCATCTTGGGAAGCGCCTTGGTCAACTGCTTCTCGGCATGGAGAATGTCGCGCAGCTCGTGAAGCAGAAGCTCGGTCAGGCCGGACTCGTCGACGGGCGACGAACTCTCCGCGACGATCGACGGGGCTGAGCCTGGATCCGAAGACTGGAGGGCAGGCGATTCCGTGAACACCCAGTCCTCACCCTCGTTCCAGGGACCGCGGGTGTCGATTTCGCCGTGGTCGCCGCTGCCGGTGGAGTCGTTGAAGTACTGGTTCACGAGGCCGGGCGTCGGCGCGAGCCTGCCGATGCTGAAGGCCGGCTTCTCCAGGCTTTCGAGCGCCCGCGCAAAAGCCTTCATATGAGTGATCTCCCGCGTCATCAGGAACTGGAGCGCGTCCTTGCTGCCCGAATCGTCGCAGAAATTGATAAGCCGTTCATAGACGATCTTCGCGCGCGCCTCGGCGGCGATGTTGCTGCGGAGGTCGACGTCGAGCTCGCCGGTGATCTTCAGATAGTCGGCGGTCCAGGGATTGCCTTGTGAATTGAACAGATTGACGCCGCCGCCACCGGCGATCGCAATCAGCGGATCGGCCTCTGCCGCCTGGCGGTCGTTCTTCGAAGGCGCAAGATGCATGCGCGCAAGGCAACCGACGACTTCGAGATGGCTGAGCTCTTCGGTGCCGATATCCATCAGGAGATCCTTGCGGTCGGGATCCTCGCAATTCAAACCTTGAATCGAATATTGCATGGCGGCCGCGAGTTCCCCATTGGCGCCGCCGAACTGCTCGAGAAGCATATTGCCAAAGCGGGGATCGGGTTCGTCGACACGCACGGTGAACATCAGTTTTTTGACGTGGTGATACATGGGAGGGCTCGCGCTGTGGGGGAAACTATGCGCGTCAACCGGCGCTCGGAACGTTCGTTCCTAGTTCGTCGAGATTCAGATCCGGCGCTGCGAAGAAAAAGCGGAGCGCATCTGCACGTTCGTGAATGCCGGCGAGGCCTCTACGGTGCCGCCGCTGCGTGGCTCCGCTCGGCCCGCGCGATAAGCCCGTCGATCATCGCGTGCACGAGGCCTGCGATTTCCTCGCGCAATGCCGGTAGCGGCACCGCGACCAGCTTCTGCTCCAACCCCAGCGCCACCATGCCGTGCACCGCCGAGAACAGGCTGCGCGCGGTGATACCGAGCTCCTCCGGACTCCGCTTTGGCAGCAGCGCGGTCAGCGGCTTGTGGATGTGGCGGAACAGCTGCATCTGATCCGCAGCGGACCAGTCGGGGACGAGCTTGCCGGCCTCCATGCGGTGCTCGAACAGCGCGCGCCAGAGCTGAAGATTTTCGGCGGCGAAATCGCAATAGGTGATGGCGATGCGAACCAGCGTCTCCTGCGGGGAGGGCTCGCCCGCGCCTTCCGCGGTGCTGAGCGCCTCGTCGAGCCGGAGCAGCGTGCGCGAGCCTACGCGCAGGATCAGCTCGTCCATATCCTCCACGAGGTTATAGACCGCGCCATTGGCGCACCCGATCTCGCGGGCAAGATCGCGGGTTTTCAGCCCCGACAATCCACGGCCAGCGATCATCCGCTCCGCCGCGAGGATCAGGTCAGATCGAAGTTTCTCCCGCCGTTCCAATGCCTTAGACATATCGAGGCCAAATTTTTGAGCGTTGCTCAAAATTCTCTTGAACAATGTTCAAGTCTGTTGCTACAAAGAATCCGTGAGCAACGCTCATAACAGGGAGCTTCAGATGTTCAAGACAGTCGTGACACTTTTCCGCGGCAGCGTGGCCGCCGCCGGCGAGGAGCTGGAGGACCGGACGGCCCTCCTCATTCTCGACCAGCAGATGCGCGATGCGGCCGCCGCCGTCGAGCGCAGCAAGCGAACGCTGGCGCTGGCGATCGCGCAGGACCAGCAGGAGGGCCGCAAGCTCGAGGCGACCATCGCCCGCATCGCCGATCTCGAGACCCGCGCGGTCGCAGCGCTCGAGGGCGGCCGCGAGGACCTCGCCAGGGACGCCGCCGAAGCCATCGCCGGCCTCGAGGCGGACCGCGATGCCGCGATGACGGCCCGCGCGCTGTTCGCGACCGAGATTGCCCGGCTGAAGCGGCACGTCGCCAATGCACAAGCTCGCATCACCGAGCTCGATCGGGGCCGGCGCGTCGCCCGTGCCTCGGAGGCGGTTCGCTCGCTTCGCCGCAGCGGCATCGAGGCCGCGCGTCCTTACGAATCCACCCTGCCGGAAGCGGAGAGCACCTTACGACGTTTGCGCGATCGGCAGATGGAAGCCCAGGCCGCCGACGACGCGCTGGTCGAGCTCGATGCGGCCACCGGGCCTCTCGCGACCGCCGAGAGATTAGCCGAGCAGGGCTTTGGCCCGCGGCTGAAGACGACCGCAGACGACGTGCTCGCGCGGTTGAAGTCCAAGCGCGTGCCGACGGCCTGATCTCACCCCCATCATCATTCGCACCAACAGGAGACCATCATGAACCAGAACGGCCAGCCCCACAGCAGCGCCTGGGTGACCTTCACCTACGCGTCCTTCGCAGCCTCCGCCTTCCTCGTCGCCATCGGCGTTTTCTTCCTGCCGATCGACGTCTGGATGAAGGGCTATCTCACCATGGGTATCGTCATGCTGGTCCAGACCTGCATCACCCTGACCAAGACCGTGCGCGACAATCACGAGAGCAGCCGGCTGGTGAACCGCATCGAGGACGCCAAGGCCGAGCGTCTGCTGATGGAAGTCTCCAAGGCCGCTTGAAAGGAGCGTCAGATCCGGACGACGAGCAAGAGAGAGCCGCGGAGCAGCGTCCCGCGGCTTTCGCGTCGGCAAATGAGGTCTTGATCGGCTCCAGCGATCCGCATCCCGCATTGTGCTTCGACCCCAGGTGCGATATGGCTCGCGCGCTTTCCAGAGGCGGAGACGAGCTTTGTCGAAACAATCGCTGCGTGAGGAGGCCGAGCGCCTCATCCGCGAATCGATGGAAAAGAAGTCCATCGTCGTCAAGCAGGGCTCGACCCGCATCGAGGCCGTCTGCGGCAAATGCGGCGCGCCGAACCGGGTCCAGGCGGAGAAAGGCCAGACCCGCGTCAAGTTCGCCTGCAAGAACTGCGGGCACAAGCAGGAGACGCTGTAGGTTCCTGACCTTCTCCCCTTTTGGGAGAGTGGTTCGCCGCGCAGCGGCGAGACCTACTTCCCCTCCACGAACCGCTTGAACGCATCCGCGTAATCCGGATGCCAACGCGACAGCGGCGGGCGGTTCTCGACGATGTCGCCGGCTGCCCACAGCACGCGTTTCTCGTCGAGCGTGCGCGGCACGTCGTTGTCCGGGCACAGGATGTAGAAATCGTCGGCCTCCAGTCGCGCCAGCATGAAATCCACCGTCTGCTCCGGCGTCCAGGCGCCCGCCGGCTTTTCGGTGCGTCCCTTTGCGGTCAGGCCGGTGAAGACGAAGCCGGGGATCAAGAGGTGTGCCGTGATGCGACAGTCTTTCGTATTGCGCAGCTCGTGCTGGAGCGCCTCGGTGAATGCCTTCACCCCGGCCTTGGAGACATTGTAGGCGGGGTCGCCCGGCGGCGTGGTGATGCCCTGCTTGGAGCCGGTGTTGATGATGAGGCCGTGCCTGCCGCGCGCGATCATGCTGGGTGCGAAGATGCGCGAGCCGTTGATGATGCCCCACATGTTGACGCCGATGATGCGCTGCCAGTGATCGGGCTCGCCGAACAGCGTGCTGCCCGGCTGGATGCTGGCATTGTTCATGAGGAGGTCGGTGCCGCCGAACCGCTCGCGCACGGCGCGCTCCAGTTCCGTCACATTCTCGACCTTGCTGACGTCGACGGCGGCCGTCATCACGTTCGCGGCACCGGCGATGGATGACAGTTTTGTTGCGGCCTCGACCAGGCGTTCCTGATCGACATCCACGATGCACACTCTCATTCCGGTGCGCGCAAACGCGGCGGCGGCAAATCCGATGCCGGATGCGCCACCCGTGACGACGGCAACGTTGTCTTTGACGATGGCTGGATGTGACATGGCTGGTCTCCGGCGAAGTTGCGTTGCGCTCCGTCGCGTTATAGCACGCGCCTCGTTCGACCCTGCACAAGAGGGCATGGGAGGTCTTCGTTCCGCGCTGCCTTTACGCCTTTCCGGCACCGCTGTATCCTTCGACATGACGATCCCGCCCAGATCGAACCAATCAATCACCTGACCAGGGAGTGCAGCCATGGCTGTGTCGCAGGCTATTCCGATCACGCGCCATCCGTTCGCGAACGGGTCCTACAAGCAGATGCTGATCGACGGGAAGTGGGTTGATGCTGCTTCCGGCAAACGCTTCGAGACCCACAACCCTGCCACGGGCGAATTGCTGGCTACCGTCGCCGAAGGCGACAAGGAAGACATCGATCGTGCGGTCGCCGCCGCGCGCCGCGCCTTCGAAGGCCCCTGGAGCAAGGTCAAGCCTTTCGAGCGGCAGAACCTGCTGCTGAAGCTTGCCGATCTCGTCGAGAAGAACTTCGATGAATTGTCGCAGCTCGACACCCTCGACATGGGCGCGCCGCTCAGCCGCACCCGCGCCTATCGGCTGCGCGCGGTCGGCATGCTGCGCTACTATGCCGGCCAGACCACGGCGATCCACGGCGAGACCATCGAGAACTCGCTGCCCGGCGAGATCTTCTCCTACACGCTGAAGGAGCCGATCGGCGTCGTCGGCGCCATCATTCCCTGGAACGGCCCGCTGACCGCGACGATCTGGAAGATTGGTCCGGCGATCGCGACTGGCTGCACCGTGGTGCTCAAGCCCGCCGAAGAAGCGCCGCTGACCTCGCTGCGCATCGCGGAGCTCGCGATGGAAGCGGGCGTTCCGCCCGGCGTCATCAACGTCGTGCCCGGCTATGGCGAGACCGCAGGCGCGGCGCTCGCCTCGCATCATGATGTCGACAAGGTCGCCTTCACCGGCTCGCATGTCACGGGCCAGTCGATCATCCGCGCCTCCGCCGGCAACCTCAAGCGCGTCTCGCTCGAGCTCGGCGGCAAGTCGCCGGACATCGTGTTCGCGGATGCCGATCTCGATGCCGCCGTGCCCGGCGCGGCGATGGCGGTGTTCGCCAATTCGGGCCAGATCTGCAGCGCCGGCACGCGCCTGTTCGTCGAGCAGGCGATCTACGAGGAGTTCGTCGG
Source organism: Bradyrhizobium sp. UNPF46 (assembly GCF_006658625.1). NCBI lineage: Bacteria > Pseudomonadati > Pseudomonadota > Alphaproteobacteria > Hyphomicrobiales > Nitrobacteraceae > Bradyrhizobium > Bradyrhizobium sp. UNPF46. The sequence goes on along the minus strand of NZ_LFJB01000103.1, from coordinate 59,228 downwards.
CCGCGTCGCCGAGTTCGGCAAGAAGCTGCAGGTCGGCAACGGCCTCGATCCCAACGTGCAGATCGGCCCGCTGGTGTCCGCGCAGCAGCTCGAGCGCGTCACCGGCTATCTCGACATCGGCCAGAAAGAAGGCGCACGCGCGCTCGCCGGCGGCGGCCGCGTCACCGAAGGTGCGCTGTCGAAGGGCTTCTTCGTCTCACCGACGGTGTTTGCCGGCGTCCAGGACAACATGCGCATCGCACAGGAAGAGATCTTCGGCCCCGTCATCTCCGCGATTGCGTTCAAGGACATGGACGAACTGGTCAAGCGCGCCAACAACACCACGTTCGGCCTCGGCTCCGGCCTGTGGACGCGCGACGTCACCAAGGCGCATGCGGTTGCGAAGCGCCTGCGCGCCGGCTCAGTGTGGGTGAACTGCTACCAGGCGATGGACCCGGCCGTGCCGTTCGGCGGCTACAAGATGAGCGGCTATGGTCGCGAGTCCGGCAAGCAGCATGTCGAGGAATATCTCAACGTGAAGGCCGTCTGGATCAAGACGGCGTAGGGCCTCTCTCTCGCGTTCCGCGAGGGGGAATATCTATTTTTGCAGGGGCGGCGCCTTTTCCGGTAGCCGCCCCTCGTTATATGATTTGCATCCTTTCAGTGACATCCGGGGCCCCCATGAAATTCGAGGCGTTGTTTAGACCGTTGCAGGTCGGACCGTACAAGCTCGCGCATCGCGTCGCGCTGGCGCCGCTGACGCGCATGCGCGCCGAGCGCGAGAGCTTTGCGCCGCGGCCGCTCAACGCCGAATATTACGCCCAGCGCGCGACACCCGGCGGCCTGATCATCGCTGAGGCGTCGCCCGTGCTCTCGCACGGCCGCGGCAACCCGGCGACACCGGGCATCTATTCGCAGGCGCAGATCGCCGGCTGGCGCAAAGTGACGGACGCCGTGCACGCCAAGGGCGGCATCATCTTCCTCCAGCTCTGGCATGTCGGCCGCGTCTCGCATTCCTCCTTTCACGGCGGCGAGCTGCCAGTTTCCGCCTCCGCGATCCCGATCAAGGCGGAAGGGATGAAGGCGATGACGGCCGACGGCAAGATCGCCGATTACGAGACGCCGCGCGCGCTGGAGACCGAGGAGGTCAAGGGCATCGTCGAGGCCTTCCGGCAAGGCGCGAAGAACGCGCTCGCGGCCGGATTCGACGGTGTCGAGATCCACGGCGCCAACGGCTATCTGCTCGAGCAATTCCTGCAGTCGCGCAGCAACCAGCGCACCGATCAATATGGCGGTTCGATCGAGAACCGTGCGCGGCTGCTGCTGGAGGTCACGCAGGCCGCGATCGACGTCTGGGGTGCGAACCGCGTCGGCGTGCGGTTGTCACCGTATGGCATCGCCAATGATTCCGGCGAGCCCGATCCGATGCCGCTCTACACCCATGTCGTGAAGGCGCTGGACAAGCTCGGCCTGGCGTATCTGCATTTCATCGAGCCGCGCTCCAGCGGCTCGGGCCGCGCCGAGGTCAACTGGCAGAACGTACCTTCGGCGATGGTGCTGTTCCGCCCGCTCTACAGCGGCGTGCTGATGACCGCCGGCGGTTTTACGGGCGAGACTGCGAATGCCGCCATCGCCGACGGCCATGCCGATATCATCGCCTTCGGCCGCATCTTCATCTCCAACCCCGATCTGCCGCGCCGCTTGCAGCATGGCTACCCGATCACGCCATACAACCGCGCGACGTTCTACGGCGGCGAGGAGAAGGGATATACGGATTATCCTGTTTATGACGAACTGACGCCGGCTTGACCGGTCATTCCGGGGCGATGCAACGCGTCGAACCCGGAATCCATCTCACCTGCTGGCTTGCCGTCCGATGGATTCCGGGTTCGATGCTTCGCATCGCCTCGGAATGACAGTCGTGTATTGTCGCGCTGGCAATGACGACGGAGAGACTTCATGGCCAAAGCCGCAGCCGCCGCAGGGATCGCCACCGGCCAATGCCTTTGCGGCAAGGTCACCTTCGAGATCGACGTGCCCGCGCGCTGGGCCTGGCATGATCATTCGGCTGCAAGTCGCCGGGCCCATGGTGCAGCCTACGCGACCTATGTCGGAAGCTGGAAGAAGCGGTTTCGCGTCACGTCCGGCAAGACGGCGCTGACCCGCTACGAGGACAAGGCGACCAAGACCGCGCGCAGCTTCTGCTCGCATTGCGGTACGCCGATCGCCTACGAGCGCCCGCGTGGACCGCACATGGTCAACATCCCGCGCGCGCTGTTCAACGAGCGCACCGGCCGCCAGCCGCTCTATCACATCGCCATCGAGGAGCTGCAGGAATGGGCCTATACCGGCGAGCCGCTGGTGCCGCTGAAGGGCTTTCCCGGCGTGGTTTGGCAACGCTCGAAGAAAAAGAAGCGGGCTAGCGGCGAGGACCCTTTTGAACTCGGCCGCGAGGAAGCGCTTTAGCCCCCTCGGCGCCGCTGGATTGAGCTGACGCAGCCTTCCGCGGTGCCGCCTTGCGTCCTCCGGTCTTCGCCGGCATCGCCCCGACGAAGTCGAGCGCGCGTTTGACCCATTTCTTCAACTCGGCGTCGCTCTGATAGCCTTCTGGTGCGACGCGCACGAAGCCGGTCATGATGCGCCCGCGCATTTCCATCGGGCTCGCGTGCGGCTCTTGCAGCATGCGCGCATGTGCGTCGGGGCCGACGCGGATCAGCATCCCGCCGCGCCCGCTTACGGTGCAGCACATGGCGTTATCAACCATGAAGCAGAGACCGCCCATCATCTTCTTTTCCGCGACATGCCGCTGGTCGGCCAGCAATTTACGCACCCGCGCGGCAGTGTTCTCGTCATATGCCATCGTGTCCCCCACAGGCCCAGCTCTGTGCATGTTCCCAGCCTACAGGCATCGGCGCAAGCCTGCCATGACCGGGCTTCCTTGCGTGCATCCCGTGACTTCGGCCATCATGCCTTTCGTCCTTGCGGCAACGTCCGCTCCTGGAGGAAACATGAAGAACAAGATCACCGGCCGTTCCGCCTTTCTCGCGCTGCTCAAGGACGAGGGCATCACCCATCTGTTCGGCAACCCCGGCACCACCGAGCTGCCGATCATGCATGCGCTGAAGGACCATCCCGACCTCACCTACGTGATGGCGATGCAGGAGAGCCTGGTGGTCGCGATCGCCGATGGCTACAGCCGCGCGTCCGGCAAGCTCGTCGCCTGCAACGTCCACGTCGCCCCCGGCCTCGGCAACGCCATGGGCTCGCTCTACAACGCCCAGTTCACGGGCACGCCGATGATCTTGACCGCGGGCCAGCAGGAGCAGGGGCACGGGCTGATGGAGCCGGTGCTCTACGGTCCGCTGGTGCGGATGGCCGAGCCGCTGGTGAAATGGGCGGTGGAGGTGACGCGTCTGGAAGACCTGCCGCGCATCGTGCGCCGCGCCGCCAAGGTGGCGATGACGCCGCCGACCGGACCGGTGTTCATCTCGCTGCCGGGCGATATCCTGAACAGCGAGGCCGGCATCGATCTCGGCCGCTCCACCCGCATCGATGCGCGGACAAAACCATCGGACGAAGCGCTGAGAGCTTTTGCCGCTCGGCTGCTCAAGGCGGAGCGTCCCGTCATCGTCACCATGGACGAGGTGGTCAAGAGCGACGCCCTGAAGGAAGCCGCCGAGCTCGCCGAGCTGTTAGGTGCCGCCGCCTACCAGTCCTCGACGCCTTACGGCTCGCACTTCCTCTCGGAGAGCCCGAGCTTCGTCGGCACGCTCGCGCGCGTGCAGAAAGTCGCGCGCGATACGCTGGCGCCTTACGACCTGCTGATCGCGCTCGGCGGCGATCCCTTGCGCATGTCGGTCTATAGCGAGGTGGACGCGCTGCCGGATGGCTTGGGCATCGTGCAGATCGGCCTCGTCGATTGGGAGATCGCCAAGAATTACGGCGCCGAGATCGCGCTGAAGGCAGACCTGAAGGAGACATTGCGCGCGCTGATCCCGGTGTTGAAGGAGCTGGGCGGCGCGACACTTGCGGGCCGCGCCAGGCAGCGCCTTGCCGATCTCGCGCCGCAGAACTGGACCGCGCGCCGCGCGGCGCTGGTCGAGCAGATCGGCAAGAGCGCGGGCCGCAGCCCCATCGATCCGGATTTTTTGGTGCTGCAGATGGTCGAGGCCATGCCCGACAACGCCATTCTCGTCGACGAAGGCCTCACCTCCAGCCGTCAGGTCACGGCGCTGCGCCCCCATCGCGACCGCTACGGCTATCACGGCCTTGCCTCCGGCGGCATTGGCTGGGGCCTGCCGGCCTCGGTCGGCGCCAGCATCGCCAATCCGGATCGCCCCGTCGTGTGCTTCTCCGGGGACGGTAGTGCGATGTATTCGATCCAGTCGCTGTGGACCGCGGCGCATCACAAGCTGCCGCTCAACGTCGTCATCGCCAACAATGGCGGCTACCGCATCATCAAGCAGCGCCTGCTCGCTTTTCACGGCGATGACAATTACGTCGGCATGGACTTCGTCGATCCGCCCGTCGATTTCGCGGGCGTCGCGAAGGCGCTGGGATGCGAGGCGATCAGGATCAGCGACCCTCGCGAGCTCAAGGCGACGCTGGCGTCGGCGTTCAACCGGCCGGGGACGAAGCTGATCGAGGTGATGGTGGACGGGAAGGTGTAGGGCGGGCAGCCGACACGGCGCTGCCGCCATGGTCTCCGCCGTCATCGCCCGCGAAGGCGGGCGACCCAGTATTCCAGAGACGGTTGTGATTCCGTGATAAGCCGCGGCGTACGGGATGCCCCGGTCAAGTCGGGGCATGACACCGGGTGTGCGACGTCTATCCCGTCTTCCCCACCCGATACCCTGCCGCCGGATGCGGCGCATCCAGCCTGGCGCGACCATCGCCGAACAGTTTTTCGCGCAGCGTGCCCTTGGCATATTCTTTCTTGTAGCGCCCGCGCTTGGTCAGCTCCGGCACCAGCATGTCCGCGATATCCTCGAAATCGCCGGGCGAGATCGCGAAAGCGACGTTGAGGCCGTCGACGTCGGTTTTCTCGAACCAGTCCTCGATCTTGTCCGCGACGCTTTCGGGCGTGCCGACCACGACCGGGCCGGCGCCGCCGATGCCGACATGCTCGATGACGTCGCGCACGGTCCAGACGCGATCCGGGTCGCCGCGGGTGACGTTGTCGAGCGCGCTGCGGCCGGCATCGTTCTGGACGTGACGCACCTGCTGGTCGAGCTCGTAGCCGGAGAAGTCGATGCCGGTCCATCCGGACATCAAGGCCAGCGCGCCTTCCGGATTGATGTGCGAGCGGTAGTCGGCGTATTTCGCCGCAGCTTCCGCTTCGGTGTTGCCGAGGATGATCGTCATCATGTTGAACATCAGGATCTCAGCGGGATCGCGGCCGAGCGCGGCGGCCTCCTGGCGGATCGCCGCGACGCGCGGCGCGATGATCTTGGCCGACGGTCCCGACATGAACACGCATTCGGCATGCTTGGCCGCGAACTGCCGGCCGCGCGGCGAGGTGCCGGCCTGGTACAGCACGGGCGTGCGCTGCGGCGAGGGCTCGCTGAGATGAATGGTGTTGTTGATGCGGTAATTCGCGCTCTCGTGATTGATGCGGTGAACCTTGTTGGGATCGGTGAAGATGCCTCGCGCCCGGTCGCGCAGCACGGCGTCGTCCTCCCAGCTGCCTTCCCAGAGCTTGTAGACGACTTCCATGTATTCGTCGGCGATGTCGTAGCGGTCGTCATGCCCGGTCTGCTTGTCCTTGCCGGCGCCGCGTGCGGCGCTGTCGAGATAGCCGGTGACGACGTTCCAGCCGATCCGCCCCTCGGTGAGATGGTCGAGCGTCGACATCCGCCGTGCGAACGGGTAGGGCGGCTCGAAGGAGAGGTTGCTGGTGACGCCGAAGCCGAGATCTTTCGTCACCGCGGCCATCGCCGACAGCAGCAGCAGCGGCTCGTTTGACGGCGTCTGTGCTGCGTTGCGCAAGGCCGCGTCAGGGCTGTTGCCATAGACGTCGTAGACCCCGAGCACGTCGGCCAGGAACAAGCCGTCGAAGCGGCCACGCTCCAGCGTCCTGGCGAGATCGATCCAGTAGGGCAGGCGGTTATACTCGGCGGTGCGGTCGCGCGGATGGGTCCACAGGCCCGGTGACTGGTGGGCGACGCAATTCATCGCAAAGGCGTTGAGCCGGATTTCTTTGGCCATGCTGGTCCCCCGGCGCCCTGTACTGAGCGCTCTTCGAATGATAGACGTGCGCCCGAACTTGGCGCCAAACTTGGCGAAGTTCTTGCATATCGTTTGGGCTTGGCAAGGCCAAAATCAGCGTCGCTGCTGCGCTTGGCAAGCCAATCTCAAGGAAGCAAGAACGAAATCCCAAGAGAAGTACAAGAGAACTACAAGAGAAGTACAAGAACTATCCAACTCCCTGCCACTTTCGAAGGCCAATCCGTGTCGGGTAAGGTCCTTCCTCTCAAAGCCTCGAAAAACCAGTCATGACCAGAGCCGACGCCATCGCCCGCGCCCGTGAGGATTTCAAATCCGGCGCATTCCTCGCCGAGCTCGACCGCCGCGTCGCCTTCAAGACCGAGAGCCAGAATCCGTCGCGCGGCCCCGAGCTGCGCGCCTATCTGGAACAGGAGATGCAGCCGGCTTTCGCTGCGCTCGACTTCACCAGCCGTATCGTCGAATCCCCCAGCGGCAAGGCGCCGTTCCTGTTCGCCGAGCATCACGAAAGCGCGTCCGCGCCGACCGTGCTGGTCTACGGTCATGGCGACGTCGTCGACGGCATGGAAGGCGAGTGGCGCGATGGCCGCGATCCCTGGCGCACCACGGTTGCGGGCACGCGGGTCTATGGCCGCGGCACCGCCGACAACAAGGGCCAGCACAGCATCAACATGGCGGCGCTGCGCGCGGTGCGCGAGGCCCGCGGCGGCAAGCTCGGCTTCAACGCCAAGTTCATCGTCGAGATGGGCGAGGAGATCGGCTCGCCCGATCTCGGCAAGGTCTGCGATCTCCATCGCGACGCGCTCAAGGCAGACCTGTTCATGGCCTCCGATGGGCCGCGCCTGTCCGCCGACCGTCCGACGCTGTTCCTCGGCTGCCGCGGCGGCATCCGCATCCATCTGGATGTGAACCTGCGCGACGGCGGCCACCATTCCGGCAATTGGGGCGGCGTTCTCGCCAATCCCGCGACCATCCTGGTCAATGCGATCTCCACGCTGGTCGATGGCCACGGCCGCCTCCAGCTCGATGCCCTGAAGCCGCCGCGGCTCACCAACCAGATCCGCTCCTATCTCGCCGACGTGCAGGTGGTGCCGGGTGCGGACGAGCCCGCGCTGGCCGAGAACTGGGGCGAGGAGGGGTTGTCGGCGGCCGAACGGCTCTACGCCTGGAACACGCTGGAAGTGCTGGCGATGTCGTCGGGCAATATCGACAAGCCGGCCAATGCCATTCCCGGCCATGCCAATGCCGTACTGCAACTGCGCTTCGTGGTCGGTACCAAGATTGATGGGCTGATCGAGGCGATCCGCGCCCATCTGATCGAAAAGGGCTTTCCGATGGTCGAGGTGCGCGCTGCCCAGAGTTTTGCTGCATCGCGCACCGATTTCGACAGCCCATGGATCAAATGGGCGGCGGATTCGGTGCAAGAGACCACCGGCAAGGCGCCGGCCGTACTGCCGAATTTCGGCGGCTCGCTGCCCAACGACGTCTTTTCCGAGATCCTGGGCCTGCCCACGATCTGGGTCCCGCACTCCTATCCCGGCTGCTCCCAGCATGCGCCGAATGAGCACATTCTGCTGCCTCTCACCGAAGAAGCCTTGACGGTGATGGCCGGGCTGTTCTGGGATCTCGGCCAATTGCCGAGACCTCTGACGAGACCTCTGAGCTGAGCCATTAACCTGAGCCTTCAATCCAGCCGAAAGTCACATTCTAATCCAGGCCGATTTGTGCTTGCATTCGGCCGCATCATCCTGAAAGGGGAAGAAAGACGTGAAACATTTCCGTAGCATCGGGCTCGCACTCGCCGCGACCTTCGTCGTCAGCCAGGCCGGGGCCCAGGAGCTGACCGGCACGCTGAAGAACATCAAGGACACCGGTGCCATCACGCTGGGCTTCCGCGACTCCTCGATCCCGTTCTCCTATCTCGACGACAACCAGAAGCCCGTCGGGTTCGCGATGGACATCTGCTACAAGATCGTCGACGCCGTGAAGAAGGAACTCAAGCTCGACAAGCTCGGGGTCAAGCTCAACCCGGTGACCTCGGCGACCCGCATCCCGCTGATGGCCAACGGCACCATCGACCTCGAATGCGGCTCGACCACCAACAATGCCGAGCGTCAGAAGCAGGTTGCCTTCACCAACACCCACTTCCTGACCGCCAGCCGCTACGTCTTCAAGAAGTCGAGCGGCCTGAAGTCGATCGACGACCTCAAGGGCAAGACGGTGGTCTCGACCGCCGGCACCACCAACATCAAGCAGCTGACCGAGGCCAACGTCGAGAAGAAGCTCGGCGCCAACATCATTCCGGCCAAGGACCACGCCGAAGCCTTCCTGATGGTCGAGACCGACCGCGCGGTCGCCTTCGTCATGGACGACATCCTGCTCGCGAGCCTCGTCGCCGGCTCGAAGTCGCCGGATGACTACGTCATCTCCAAGGACGCCTTCTCCAAGCCCGAGCCCTACGGCATCATGCTGCGCAAGGACGACGCGCCGTTCAAGAAGGTGGTCGATGCGGCAACCGCTGCGCTCTACACCTCCGGCGAAGGCCAGAAGATCTACGACAAGTGGTTCACCCAGAAGATCCCGCCGAAGGGCCTGAACCTCAACAGCCCGATCTCGGCCGAGCTGAAGAACGAGTTCGCGAAGCCCACGGACTCGCCGAACCCGGACGACTATAAGTAAGATAGAACCTCGAACTTTCGATCGGGATCATGTCCGGCCACTCTTGACACAGGGGTGGCCGGACATTTGCATAGGCGCCGGGACAATCTTGATCAGTGGCGCGTTCGCGCGGGGGACACGTGAACTATAACTGGAACTGGGGAATCTTTTTCCAGCCGAACCCGATGGGGACGGGCACCTATCTCGACATGCTGCTGTCGGGCCTGGTGCTGACCCTGAAGACCGCGGCGTTGGCCTGGGTCATCGCGCTGATCACCGGCTCGCTCGTCGGCGTCATGCGTACGCTGCCTTCGAAAGGGGCGAACTGGTTCGGTTTTGCCTATGTCGAGTTCTTCCGCAACATGCCGCTGCTCGTGCAGCTGTTCCTGTGGTTCTTCGTGCTGCCGGAGCTGCTGCCCAAGACCGCGGGGACCTGGCTGAAGCAACTCCCGAACGCGCCGTTCTGGACGGCCGCGATCGGCATCGGCTTCTTCATGTCGGCGCGCGTGGCCGTTCAGCTTCAGGCGGGTATCGGTTCGCTGCCGCGAGGGCAGAAGATGGCGGCCACTGCGCTCGGCCTCACCACCGTGCAGGCCTATCGCTACGTGCTGCTGCCGATGGCGTTCCGCATCATCCTGCCGCCACTGACCTCCGAATTCCTCAACACCATCAAGAACACCGCGGTGGCCATCACCATCGGCCTGCTGGAGCTGACCGGACAGGCGCGCTCGATGCAGGAATTCTCGTTCCAGGTGTTCGAGGCCTTCACTGCCGCGACGATCCTCTACCTCCTCGTCAATGCCGTGGTCGTGACGGCGATGCGCTTCCTCGAACGCTGGGTCGCGATCCCCGGCTACATCACGGGGAAATAGCGATGTTTGCCAATCTCGATTTCGACGTTATTCGCCGTGCGCTGCCCTATCTGTTCTACGAGGGCATGACGTTCACCCTGACGCTGACGGCGCTTGCGGCCCTCGGCGGCCTCGTCTTCGGCACCGCGCTCGCGCTGATGCGGCTGTCCGGCTACAAGATCCTCGGCCGCATCGCCGGGGTCTATGTCGATTTCATGCGCTCGCTGCCGTTGGTGCTGGTGATCTTCTGGTTCTACTTCCTGGTGCCCTATATCGGGCAATGGGTGACCGGCGCCTCGCGTCCGATCAGCGTCGGCGCCTTCGCATCCTCGCTCATCACCTTCATCATGTTCGAGGCGGCCTACTTCTCCGAGATCATGCGCGCCGGCATCCAGTCGATCTCGCGCGGCCAGCCGGCCGCGGCCAGCGCGCTGGGGCTGACCTACGCCCAGACCATGCGCTACGTCGTGTTGCCGCAAGCCTTCCGCAACATGCTGCCGGTGCTGATCACGCAGACCATCGTGCTGTTCCAGGACACCTCGCTGGTCTACGTTCTCTCGATCACGGACTTCCTGGGCGCGGCGAGCAAGGTCGCGCAGCGCGACGGGCGCCTCGTCGAAATGTACCTATTCGCAGCGGTCGTCTACTTCACCATCTCCTGTATCGCGTCCTTCGGCGTCCGTCGCCTGCAGGCGCGCATCGCCATCATTCGATAGAGCGTGTCCGTCATGATCGAAATCAGCCACGTCAACAAATGGTACAGCCCGAGCTTCCAGGTGCTGACCGATTGCACAACGAGCGTGACCAAGGGTGAGGTCGTGGTGGTCTGCGGCCCCTCGGGCTCGGGCAAGTCGACCCTGATCAAATGCGTCAATGCGCTGGAGCCGTTCCAGAGCGGCGACATCAGCGTCGACGGCACCAAGGTCAACGACCCCAAGACCAATCTGCCCAAGCTGCGCTCGCGCGTCGGCATGGTGTTCCAGCACTTCGAGCTGTTCCCGCACCTGAAGATCATCGACAATCTCTGCCTCGCGCAGCAGAAGGTGCTCGACCGGTCGCGCGACAAGGCGATGGCGAAAGGCATGCAGCTGCTGGAGCGCGTCGGCCTCAAGGAACAGGCGCAAAAGTATCCCGCGAACCTGTCGGGCGGCCAGCAGCAGCGCGTTGCGATCGCCCGCGCGCTCGCGATGGATCCGATCGTCATGCTGTTCGACGAGCCGACCTCGGCGCTCGACCCGGAAATGGTCAGCGAGGTGCTCGACGTCATGGTGGACCTCGCTCATGAAGGCATGACCATGATGGTTGTCACCCACGAGATGGGCTTTGCCCGCAAAGTGGCCAATCGCGTGATCTTCATGGACCGCGGCGAGATCGTCGAGGACGCGGCGAAGGAAGACTTCTTCGGCAAGCCGCGCAGCGACCGCGCGCAGAAGTTCTTGTCCAAGATTCTGTCGCATTAGCTCTTTGTCATTCCGGGGCGCGACGCAGTCGCGAGCTATGGTGCGCAATTGCGCACCTGAGAATCCATCGGGCGGCAGTACATGAGGTGAGATGGATTCCGGGCTCGTCGCTTCGCGCCGCCCCGGAATGACAAAACGAGGGTGCTTGCTCCCCTTAACTGGCGTATAAGCGCGCCGAATCCCCCTTTGCCGGCCAGGAGACCTGCCTTGGACCCGATCGCCTACGTCAACGGTTCATTCGTCCCGCTCTCGGACGCCAAAATCTCGGTCCTCGATCGCGGCTTCCTGTTCGCCGACGGCATCTACGAGGTCTCGGCGGTGCTCGACGGCAAGCTGGTCGACAACGCCTCGCATCTGGCGCGGCTGGAGCGGTCGGTCGGCGAGATCAAGCTGAAGCTGCCGGAGACGCTCGAGCGCATCACCGAGCTGCAGAAGGAGCTGATCGCGCGCAACAAGCTCGCGAACGGCCTCGTTTACCTCCAGGTCACGCGCGGCGCCGACAAGGGCCGCGACTTCGCCTTCCCCAAGGGGGACGTCAAGTCGAGCCTCGTGATGTTCACGTCGGAAAAGGACATCATCAACGCGGCCTCGGCCAAGACCGGCATCAACGTGATCACGGTGCCCGACATCCGCTGGGAGCGCCGCGACATCAAGAGCGTGGCGTTGCTGGCGCAGGTGTTGGCGAAGCAGGCGGCGGCCGAAGCCGGCGCGGGCGAGGCCTGGATGCTGGAAGACGGCTACGTCACCGAGGGCGGTTCGTCCTCGGCGTTCATCCTCACCAAGGACGACGTCATCGTCACCCGCAAGAACTCCAACGCGATCCTGCCGGGCTGCACCCGCAAGGCGGTGGTGGCACTCGCCGAAGAGCGTCAGCTCCGCGTCGAGGAACGCTCCTTTACGGTCGAGGAAGCGTTGGCCGCAAAGGAAGCCTTTGCCACCTCGGCCTCGCTGTTCGTCCAGCCGGTGATCGCGATCGACGGCAAGAAGGTCGGTGACGGCAAGCCCGGCCCGATGGCGACGCGCCTGCGCGAAATCTACGTGGAGTTCGCCAAGGCGACGGCGGTCTAGGCCACACGCTCAGCTGCCGTGGGTGGGCAAAGCGAAGCGTGCCCACGTCCTTAGAATTCATGGAAGATGGTGGGCACGGCGCAAGTGCGCCTTTGCCCACCTGACAAGACTGTCGTTGTGGTTGGCTCACGCCACCGACGCCTTCACCTTCACCGGATGAACCACGCGGAACGCGATCGCAATCCTGTTCCAGGCGTTGATGGCGCCGATCAGCATGGTCAGGTTCACCGTCTCCGCGTCGGAGAATTGCGCGCGAACCTGTTCATAGACGTCATCAGGCGCGTGCGTCTCTGAGATCAGCGTCACGGCTTCCGTCCAGGCCAGCGCCGCGCGCTCGCGGTCGGAGTACAGCGGAGATTCGCGCCAGGCGTTGAGCAGATAGATTCGCTGTTCCGTCTCGCCGCGCTTGCGGGCGTCCTCGGTGTGCATGTTGATGCAGAAGGCGCAGCCGTTGATCTGGGATGCGCGGATCTTGACCAGCTCGATCAGCGATTTCTCGAGCCCCGTCGACTGGATCTGCTCTTCCAGCGCCATCAGTGCTTTAATGGTGTCGGGCGCGGCCTGGTAGTAGTTCATGCGAGGCTTCATGGTCGTTCTCCTTGCTTCCTAGGGTGGGATCAATGGGCTCCGCCGGCTGAAGTCTGGCCGGGCTTCTTCAGGAAGATCACGGCGACCAGAGCGACGATCAGCGCCATGCCGAGCAGGTAGAAGGTGTCGCTGAAGGCGACGATGTAAGCCTGCTTCTGCACGATACGGCCGACCGCGACATAGGCCCGATGCGCGGCGTCTGCACGGTCGAGAACGCCGTGGTTGACGAAATATTGCGTGAGCTGTTCCAGTCGCGTGCGGGTGGCCTGCTCGAACACCGAGACCGACTGCATCAGCACGTTGGAGTGATATTGCTCGCGCTTGGTCAGCACGGTTTGCAGCAGGGCGATGCCGACGGCGCCGCCGAGATTGCGCATCATGTTGAACAGGCCGGAGGCGGACCCCGCATTTTCGGCTTCGATGCCGGCGGTCGCGACCGCCGACAACGGTGCCATCACCAGCGCCTGACCGATGGCGCGGACGACGTTGGGCCACAGCAGCTGGTCGGCGGCGTAGTCGTTGGTCATATAGATGTTCATGAAATTCGAGGCCGAGAACAGCACGAAGCCGACGCCGATCACGATGCGCGCGTCGAATTTCTGCATCAGGCGCGGCACCAGCGGGATCAGCACGAGCTGCGGCAGCCCGGTCCAGGCCAGCACCATGCCGATCTGCTCCGCGTTGTAGCCCTGGATGCGCGCCAGATATTGCGGCAGGATGAACACCGAGCCGTACAGCGCGACGCCGAGCAGGAAGTTCGCCAGCATGCCGAAGCCGAAATTGCGGCGGGCGAGCAGGCGCAGATTGAGCAGCGGCTTCTTCACCGTGAGTTCGATGATGAAGAAGGTCGTCAGCGCCACGACCGCGATCACGCTGAGCTTGACGATGAATGGCGAGCCGAACCAGTCGTCCTTGTTACCTTCCTCGAGCACGGTCTGGAGGGCGGAGAGCCCGATTGCCATGGTGATGATGCCGGCCCAGTCGCCCTCGCGCAGCAGCGCCAGCTTCATCGGCTTCGCCTCGAGCGCGTACCAGAGCATGCCGACCATCACCGCGCCGGGCACGAGGTTGACGTAGAAGATGTACTCCCAGCCGAAATTCTCGGTGAGATAGCCGCCGATGGTCGGGCCGATCGCTGGAGCGAACGTCGCGGACAGCGCGAACAACGCAAGACCGACCGGCTGTTTCCCGCGCGGCAGCAGCGTGATGATCAGCGTGAACGCCATCGGGATCAGCACGCCGCCGGTGAATCCTTGCACGGCGCGCAGCACGATCATCTGCGGCAGGTCCTGCGCCAGCGCGCAAGCCGCCGACAGCAGCAGGAACAGGACCGCGTTGCTGAGAAGATAGATCCGGATGGAGAAGACCTGCGCGAGCCAGCCGGAGAGCGGGATCACGACGATCTCCGCGATCAGATAAGAGGTGGAGATCCAGCCGCCGTCGTCGATACCGGCGCCGATTGCGCCCTGAATGTCCGCGAGCGAGGCGTTGACGATCTGGATGTTCAGCACCGCCATGAAGGCGCCGAGCGTCGCGCCGATCACCGCGATCCAGGTTCTTGTCGACACCGCCGGCGTCGCGGGAGCGGCGGGCGCGGGGATGTTGCCGATGGATGCGGCGTTGACTGTCGGTTGAAGCGTGCTCATGGAAGCCTCGTCTCGGGTACGGAGACAGGATGCGTCAGGCAGGTGGTTTCGATCATCGAGGAAGTCCCGGAAGGATCATCCGGCAGGATTTGACAATCCCGCCGGAGCCTTCCGGCTTCAACCGCCGTTGCGGCGAGGGGCGTTGTCAGCCAGACGCTTTGCGGTGTCGCGCTCTGCCAGCACCGTCTGCTTGGTGTCGACGGTCGGCACCGCCGACATGCCGGGGCGCAGCAGGCCGATCAGGCTGTGGTCGTCGAGCACGATCTTCACGGGAACACGCTGCACGATCTTGGTGAAGTTGCCGGTGGCGTTGTCCGGCGGCAGCAGCGCGAATTCGAGCCCGCTGGCCGGCGACAGGCTGTCGACATGGCCGCGCAGGGTCTTGCTACGGAAACTGTCGACGTGCAGCTCGACCGGCTGGCCGGGGCGCACATGTGTCAGCTGCGTCTCCTTGAAGTTCGCGACGACATAAACCGAATCGAGCGGCACCACGGCCATCAATTGCGTGCCGGCCTGGACGTATTGGCCGACCCGCAATGCGCGGGCACCGACCGTGCCGTCGACCGGCGCAGTGATCTCGGTATAGGACAGGTTCAGCGCCGCCTGCTGTGCGACCGCGCGGGCCCGTTCCAGCTGGGCCGCGGCCTGGGCGCGCTGGGTGGTGAGCACGTCGACCTTGCGTTGCGCGGCCACGAGACCGGATTTGGCATGCTGCAGCTGCGCGCTGCTGGCGCGCAGTGCCGCGTCTGTCTGCTGTGCGCGCTGGATGGTGCCGGAGCCCGACTTCATCAGATCGTCGTAGCGGGCGCGCTCCTCCTGCGCGAATTTGAGATTGGCGTCCGCTGCCGCAACATCGGCGGTGCTTTGCTCGATGATCGGTTGCTGGAGTTCGAGCTGGGCATCGATGTTGCGCACCGAGGCTTCGCCGGCGGCGACGTCGGCGCGTGCCTGCTCCAGGGCCGCCCTGAAGTCGCGATCGTCGATCTTGGCGAGAAGCTGGCCGGCTCTGACCTTCTCGTTGTCACCGACCAGCACCTTGGCGATATAGCCGGAGACCTTTGGTGCGACGATCGTGGAGTCCGCCTTGACATAGGCGTCATCGGTCGTCTCGAGGTAGCGGCCGTTGGTCCAGTAGTCGTGCCCGTAATAAGCCACGGTCGCCGTGCCCGCGAGCAGCGCAAGCACCAGCGCCGCGCGCCGAACCATATTCCGGGGCGGGGCACTCGGCCGCGCCTTGGAATAATCGGCAGTGATTTCAGTTGCTTGCTGAAAGTTTTCGGTGCGGGGCATCTCGGACATGGCGGTCTTCCCTTTCGGCTCGCCGTGAATATCGGCCTTTCCAGTTCAAGCGATAATTGGCGAATTGCAGGAAGGATTATCCACCAGCAGCGGATAGTCCGAGGCTGCGTCTTGACCCGGATGATGTACCGAACCGGCCCGGCGACTGCGCCAGAGCGATTGCCGTCCCTGTCGTACGATTGCTGCTAACGGGCCTGGGTCCTGCCGCACGCAAAGCTCTGGGCGGGGTGGGACCGGTATGCAGGATCTGATAGATAATCGAGGAGAATCCCCAGTGATTATCGATCAAGAGCGGACAATCACGCAGCCATGGACCGATTGACCAGCCTCGAAGTGTTCAGCCGCGTGGTCGAGACCGGCGGCTTCTCCGCAGCAGCCCGCAAGCTCAACATGTCGACCACCATGGTGAGCAATCACGTCCAGGCATTGGAAGACCGGCTTGGGGTGAGGCTGCTTCATCGCACCACGCGCAAGGTCAACCTTACGGAGATCGGCAAGGCCTATTACGATCGCTGCGTCCAGATCCTCGCGGACATCGAACAGGCCGACGACATTGCCGGCGAATTGCAGTCAGTGCCCCGCGGCACGCTGCGCATCCACGTCGCCACCCATATGGTGCCGTTCGTGACGCCGGTGGTGGCGAAGCTGCTGTCCACCTACCCGGAGCTCAAGATCGATCTGCGCATGGGCGAGGCCGACGTCGATCTCATCGAGGAAGGCTACGATGTTGCCCTGCGCATGACCCCGCCGCCGGATTCGAGCCTGATCGTGCGGAGCCTCGCCACCTGGCGCCACGTGCTGTGCTGTTCCCACGATTACATCGAGAGGCACGGCCGGGTGCAGAAACTCGACGAGCTCACCACGCATAATTGCGGTCGTCACCTGAACTATCCGTTTGGCGATGAATGGCACTTCCTCGATCGCAAGGGCGCACCGGCTTCGGTGCGAATCTCGGGCAGCTTCGTCACCAACAGCGGGGAAGCGTTGCGGAAGGTCGCGCTGGAGGGGGCCGCCGTGTGCCTGATGGCAGGGTTTCTCATTCAGGACGACCTCGAGGCCGGCCGCCTCGTGCGTCTGTTGCCGGAATATCGGACCGTCGAGCTGTCCATGAACGCGGTCTATCCGCATCGGCATCATCTGTCGGCAAAGGTCAGGACCTTCATCGACCTGCTCGTGCACCACAGCGCCGAGCAGCAGAAGCTGATCAACCCGTATTCATGAGCGGCGCGGCGGCAGGCCAGGGGGTGGGCAAAGGCGCGCTTGCCTCGTGGACACGGCTTTGCGTCAGCCGGTGGCGCGCATCCTTGCCGACGCTGGTCCGCGGAGTTCGTCGAGCAGCCGCGCGACCTCCGTCTTCGCCTTCCCGATCGCGATGTCCTTGACCGCGCCGTAGCCGCGGATCTCCATCGGCGCCTTTGCAATCGCGACGAGATCCGGCAGACGCGCCGTACCGAGCTCGCCGAGCATCCGTTCGATCAGGCCTTCATACCAGGCGATCAGTTCGCGTTCGGTGCGCCGCTCGGAGGTGTAGCCGAACGGATCGAACGGCGTTCCGCGCAGCCCCTTCAATCGCGCGAGCGCGGCGAGCGGCATCTGGATCCACTGGCCGAAGGCGCGCTTGCGCGGACGCCCGCGTGCGTCGCGCTGCGACGGCAGGAATGGCGGTGCGAGATGGTACTGGACTTTGAAGCCGTCCTCGAATTCGCGTTTCAGCACATCGAGGAATCCGCTCTTCATGTGCAGGCGCGCCACCTCGTATTCGTCCTTGTAGGCCATCAGCTTGAACAGGGCGCGTGCGACGGCCTCGGTCAAAGCCTCGCTGTTCAGAGCAGCTTCGGCATGGCGGACCCTTGCGACGGTCGCTCGGTAGCGCGCCGCATAGCTGCTGTCCTGATAGGCGATGAGAAAGTCGGCGCGACGGTCGATGATCTGGTCGAGCGTCTCGGTTGTGGGCGCCTCGTTCGGCTTCGGCAGGAAGTCCGGATCGGAAGCCGCGATCCGGCCCCAGGCAAAGGCCTGCTTGTTGCGCTCGACTGCGACGCCGTTGAGCTCGATCGCGCGCAGCAGCGCGGCGAGCGAAATCGGGATCAGCCCGCACTGCCAGGCAAAGCCGAGCATGATGATATTGGCATAGACGGTGTCGCCGAGCAGCCGATCGGCAAGCGCATTGGCATCGAGCGTGCCGAGATTGTGCTCGCCGACGACCCGGCCAATGGCGCGCAGGCGGGCGGAGGAGGCGAGATCGGCGTCGCGGAAGCGGACAACGTCGCCGGTCGGCATCTCCGCGGTGTTGACCGCGGCGCGCGTGCCCCGGCGATAGGTGCCGGATGCCTTCGGCGAAGAGCTGACGACCAGATCGCAGCCGATCAGCGCATCGGCAGCGCCCTGGTCGATGCGAACCTGGTTCAGGCCCTCGGGAGACGGTGCGAGGCGAATATAGCTCAGCACGGGTCCGAACTTCTGCGCAAAGCCGGTGAAGTCCAGCACCGAAACGCCACGGCGCTCCAGATGCGCGGCCATGCCGATCAGGGCGCCGACGGTGATCACGCCGGTGCCGCCGACGCCGGTCACGAGCAGGTCATAGGGGCGATCGAGCGACATGGAGGAGGGCAGGGGAAGCGTGGCCGCATGGCTGGCCGCGTCGATCTGGCTTGCACCCTTCTTCCGCCGCGTGGCGCCCTCGACGGTGACGAAGCTCGGGCAGAAGCCGTTGAGACAGGAGAAATCCTTGTTGCAGGACGACAGGTTGATCTGGCGCTTGCGGCCGAACGGCGTCTCCTTCGGCTCGACGCTGAGACAGTTGGATTCGACCGAACAGTCGCCGCAGCCTTCGCAGACGAGATCGTTGATAGTGGCAAAGCGCCTGGGATCGGCCATCAGCCCGCGCTTGCGCCGGCGCCGCTTCTCGGTGGCGCAGGTCTGCTGGTAGATCAGGACCGAGACGCCGGGGATATCGCGCAGCTCGCGCTGCACGGCATCCATTTCCTCGCGGGGATGAATGGTGACGCCGCCGGGCAGGTCCGCCGGGCTGAAATGCGCGGGATCGTCGGAGACCAGCGCGATGCGCGCCACGCCTTCGGCGCGGACGCTGTGCGCGATGGCATGCACGCTGACGGGGCCGTCGACCGGCTGGCCGCCTGTCATCGCGACGGCGTCGTTGAACAGGATCTTGTAGGTGATGTTCGCCCCGGCGGCGATCGCCTGCCGGATCGCCATCGAGCCAGAATGGTAGTAGGTGCCTTCGCCGAGATTCTGGAAAACGTGCTTGTGGCCGGTGAAGCGCGACGAAGCCGCCCAGTTCACGCCTTCGCCGCCCATCTGGATCAGCGACGACGTCTCGCGGTCCATCCAGCTCGCCATGAAATGGCAGCCGATGCCGGCCAGCGCCTTCGACCCCTCGGGCACCTTGGTCGAGGTGTTGTGCGGGCAACCCGAGCAGAAATAGGGCGTGCGCGTTGCGCCTGATACGTTGATGGTGCGGGCCGCCTCCGGCAACAGCGCGGCTGCACGCGCGGCCAGATTGAGGCCTGGAAACATCGGGTCGAGCCGCCGAGCCAGCACGGACGCGAGTGCGCGCGGCGACAATTCACCGATCCAGGAGATCAGCCGTGCGCCGGTTTCGTCATGCTTGCCCACCATGCGTTCGGGCTTGCTGCCGGGATAGTCGTAAAAGTATTCCTTGAACTGGCTCTCGATGATGCCGCGCTTCTCCTCGACCACGAGGATCTCGCGCTTGCCCTTCACGAAGGCCATGGCGTCATGCAGCGCCAGCGGCCAGACCATGCCGACCTTGTAGATGTCGATGCCGATGCTGCGGCAGGCGGCCTCATCGAGGCCCATCAGCCGCAGCGCTTCCATCAGGTCGAGATGCGCCTTGCCCGTTGTGACGATGCCGTACGTCGCATCCGCAATGTCGTAGATGTGACGATCGATAGGATTGGCCTTGGCGAAGGCATAGACCGCGTGCTTCTTGGCCTCCAGCCGTTCCTCGATCTGCGGGCCCGGCAAATCGGGCCAGCGATAGTGCAGTCCATCGGGCGGCGGCGCGAAGTCGGGTGTGCGGAAGGCACGCGGAGGGCGTAGCGCGACGGAGGCGCCTGATTCCACGATCTCGGAGATCGCCTTGAAGCCGACCCACATGCCGGAGAAGCGGCTCAGCGCGTAGCCATACTCGCCGAATTCCAGATACTCGCTGACGCTGGCGGGATGCAGCGTCGGCATGAACCAGCTCATGAAGGCGACGTCGGACTGGTGCGGCATCGAGGAGGAGACGCAGCCGTGGTCGTCGCCGGCAACGACCAGCACGCCGCCATGCGGGGAGGAGCCGTAGGCATTGCCGTGCTTGAGCGCGTCGCCGGAGCGATCGACGCCGGGGCCCTTGCCGTACCAGAGCCCGAACACGCCATCGACCTCGCGATCGCCTTGCGTCTCGACCTGCTGCGAGCCGAGCACCGCGGTGGCCGCGAGGTCCTCGTTCACGGCGGGAAGAAATTCGATGCGGTCCCGCTTCAGCCGCTCCTGGATGCGCCACAGCTCGAGATCGACGCCGCCGAGCGGCGAGCCGCGATAGCCGGAGATGAAGCCCGCGGTGTTGAGGCCGCTCGCGCGATCACGCCTCGCCTGGTCGAGCGCGATGCGGACGATGGCCTGCGTGCCCGTGAGGAAGACGCGGCCCTCCTCGCGATCGTAGCGGTCGGAGAGATCGTAAGTGTCGAGTGACGGAATGGCGTCCATGACGGACCTCGCGCGGCATCCTGCCTGATCGTGGAAGGTTATGCCTGGGAGGCTGGTAGGTCTTACCTATTCATCCCATTCAAATTGCAAATTCGGTAGAATTTTGCAGAATAGTATCAAATTTGGTAGAGGTTTCCGGCTGGGGAGGCCATCATGATCGAAGAACAGGACGCGCGAATACTCGGCCATCTGCAGAGGGATGGGCGAGCCACCAACCAGCAACTCGCCGACGAGGTCGGCATGTCCACCTCGGCCTGCTGGCGCCGCGTGCGGGCGCTGGAGGAGGCCGGCGTCATCCGGGGCTATGCAGCGCTGGTCGCGCGAGAGCAGGCGGGCTTTGCGATGTCCGCCATCCTCCACGTCTCGCTGGAACGGCACGACGCGAAATTCGTCGATGAATTCGTGGCCAGGGTTACGACGCGCCGCGAGGTGCTGGAATGTTTCGCGACCACGGGCGATGCCGATTATCATCTGCGTGTCGTCGTGCAGGACATGGCGGCCTACAACCGCTTCCTCGACGAGTTCATGTTCCGCATCCCCGGCATCCGCTATGTCCGCAGCAACGTGGTGCTGAAGGAGATCAAGACGAGCGTGGCGCTGCCGTTTTGAGGGAGGTCTTGGAGAGTGGGCGAAGCGAAGCGTGCCCACGTATTTTCCGCGATCGAACGAGATCGTGGGCACGGCGCAAGAGCGCCTTTGCCCACCCTAAGGCACGCAAATGCGGCTACCGTTGCTCCCGCACGAACCTGTTGCGCAACGTGCCGACGCCGCTGATGTCGATCTCCACGACATCGCCGTGCCTGATATCAGGCGATGCACCGTCCGTGCCCATCCAGATCACGTCGCCTGGCCACAGCGTAAAATACTTCGTCAGCTCGACCAGGAACGGCACCACGCCGAAGATCATGTCGGCGGTCGCGAAGCGGTTGGTTTCCTTGCCGTTGACCCGGACGACCGTTTCCATCTGTTCGAGCTCGGCCGCGGTCTCGATCCACGGCCCCATCGGCTTGAACGTGTCGGCATTCTTGGAGCGCCACAGGCTGCGATCGGCCTTCTGCCAGCTGCGCTCGCTGACGTCGTTGCCGATGGTGTAGCCGAACACGCAATCCATCGCGTTCTCTTTGGTAAGGTGCTTCACCTTCTTGCCGATGACGACGACGAGCTCGCCCTCATAGTGGATCTTCTCCGTCGCGAAGGAGGGGATCACGACGTCCTCGTCATGCGCGATCAGCGCGTTCTGCGCGCGATAGCCGATCTCCGGGCGGTCGGGCACGGCCGGCACGGTGCCGGCCTTGTCGGCGGCTTCCTTCAGGTGCTTGAGGTAGTTCAAGCCGACGCAATAGAAGGTGCGCGGGATCAGCGGCAGCTCGATCTTGACGGCGCCGAGCGAATGCGTGCGCGTGGTGCGGTGCCACTCGCCGAAGGGATCGCCGTCGACGGCGATCACCTTGTCACCCTCGATGATTCCCCAGGAGGTCTTGCCCGCGGTGGTGAATTTCAGCCAGCGCATGTCGGAGCCTCCCGTTATTCCGCGGCATCGCGCGGCTGCACCTTCCAGGCGCCGGCCGCCGGCCGCTTCAGCCCGAGATTTTCCCGCAGCGTCTTGCCGCGATACTCCTTCTGGAACAGGCCGCGGCGCTGCAGCTCCGGCACCACGTGCTGGACGAAGTCGGCGTAGGAGCCGGGCACATAGGTCGCCGCGATGACAAAACCGTCGCAGCCGCGCTCGACGAACATTTCCTCGAACTTGTCCGCGATCTCCTTGGGGCCGCCGACCATCGCATCCTGAACCTGACCGCGGCCGGAGAAGGTGACGAAGTCGCGAGCGCTCGGATTGCTCTTGCCCGAATTCTTCAGCACGCCGTCGCGGATGCCGAGAATGCCCTGCATGCTCTTCAGCTCGTCCGTCGTCAGCGGCTCGTCGAGATCCTTGGACGCGAAATCGTAGTTGAGCGCTTCGGCGAGCAGCGACAGCGCGTCGATCTGCAGCGGCAGCTTGTTGATCAGTGCCATCTTGTCCTCGGCCTCGGCCTTGGTCGCCGCGCAGACCGGCGTCGTCAGGTTGCAGAGAAACATCTGGTCGGGATCGCGGCCGGCCTTGGCGGCCTGGTTGCGCACGGCTGCGTAGCCTTCCTTGGCAGCAGTGAGATTGCGTGCGGCGGTGAAGATCACCTCGCCCCAGCGGCCGGCAAAGCGCTGGCCGCGACCGGATGCCCCGGCCTGGATGATCACGGGATGGCCCTGCTGCGAGCGCGGCACGGTGAACGGCCCGCGCGACTTGAACGCTGGTCCCTTGTGATCGAGCCGTTTCACCTTGCTCGGGTCGGCAAAGCGGCCGCTCTTCTTGTCGATGATCAGCGCGCCGTCTTCCCAGGTGTCCCAATGGCCGAGCACGACCTCCATGAACTCGTCGGCCTTGTCGTAGCGCGAGTCATGTTCGGGATGGGAGTCGCGTCCCATGTTGAGGGCTTCGCCGTCGTTCAGCGAGGTCACGACGTTCCAGCCCGCGCGTCCGCCGGACATCAGATCGAGCGTGGCGAAGCGGCGGGCGACGTCGAACGGCTCGTAATAGGTGGTCGAGCAGGTTGCGCCCAGGCCGAGCTTGTCGGTGACCATGCCCATCGTGGTCAGCACGATCAGCGGATCCATCTTCACGCAGCGGATGCCGTATTCGACGGTGTGGGCGTGGTCGTTGCCGTAGCGGTCCGGCATCGCCAGGCGGTCATCGAAGAAGGCCATGTGGAACTTGCCGGCTTCGAGGATTTTGGCGATCTCCTGATAGTAATCGGCGGACATCGAATCGTCGCGTGAGTCCGGATGCCGCCAGGAGCTCGGCAAATTGGTGCAATTCTGCGCCTGGAGGAAGCCGACCAGGACCATCTGCCGGTTCATGTTGCTGTTCTCCGGATTGCGTCAGGACAGATCGAGGACGGTGTCGAGCCGGTATTCGCGCGCCAGCACGCGCAGCTTTTCCCAGGTCGCATCCTCGATTTCGATGCCGTCGCGCAGGCGCTGTTGCTCGCGCAGGCCCTCGATCTCGCCGGGATAGTAGACGCCCTTGCTGCCCTCGGAGGGCGGCGTCGATTTCAGATAACGCGCGAACTCCGCGACCTCGCGCTTGAACTCCTTCAGCGGACGGAACGCGGCGACGTTGAACACGGCCATGAAGCAGCCGTCATTGTGCCGCCCCGTCGGCTCGACGCCGAAGCCGAGACCGGTCAGCAGGCCGCAGAGCACCTCGACCATGGCGGCGAGGCCGCTGCCCTTGTAGCCCTCGGTGCCGCCGAGCGGCAGCAGCGCGCCGCCCTTGCGGTATTGGGTTGGGTCGGTGGTATGCCGTCCCTCGGCGTCGATGATCCACCCCGTTGGAATCTCTTCGCCGCGAGCGACGGCAAGCTGGATCTTGCCGGCCGCGACCGCCGATGTCGCCATGTCCAGATAGAACGGCGTCTCGAGATCGGACGGCACCGCGATCGAGATCGGGTTGGTGCCGAGCCGCGCCTCCTTGCCGCCGAACGGCGCGACGTGCTTCGGCGAACGGCCGGAATCCGCCGTCGCGATCCCGATCATGCCCTCGCGCATCGCCATCAGCGGGTAGGCGGCGAGGCGACCGACATGGCTCTGCCGGAATACGGTGCAGGCGGCGACGTTCGCGGTCCTCGCCTTCTCGATCGTCAGCGCCATCGCCTTGGCGTTGACGTGGAAGCCAAAGCCCCAATGGCCGTCGATCACGGTCGTGGTCGGCGATTCCTGGACGATGGTCCATTCGGCGCCGGGCACGATGTGCCCGGCCTTGATGCGGTCGATATAGGTGGGAACGGCGATCACGCCGTGCGAATCGTGGCCCGCCAGATTGGCGTTGACGCAGCCGATTGCGACCGCGTCGGCTTCTTCCTCGGAGGCCCCGGCGGCGCGGAGCAGGGCGGCGCTGATGCGCGTGAGGCGATCGGCCTTGACGACCGGCATGGCGTTCCCTCGAGATCCCCGCCCTTGGCGGGCGCGGGTTGTTGAAGCCATCGTCTCAAAGCGCGGCTGCGATATCAATCTCCCGTAAACCAATACAGGGCTGCAAAATCGTAAAGAGACCCGCCATTGGTCGGCGAATCGTCCCGTGCGGCGGTATTTCCTGCAGTTTGGCGCAGGTCGTTCGCAGCTCGTTCACTTTGATTGAGGGTTTGCAGCGCGCAATAACGACCACTTAGGCGATGGCCGTTCATAAAGTCACCGGGAGAAATAGGCAGAATGCCCGGGAGCTGAGATCGTGCCGACGACACTCGCGCGCACCTTTGCGGCGTTGAGCGCCATGAACGAGGCGATTCTCTATGCGAAATCGCCGGACGAGCTGTACCAGAAGGTCTGCGACGCCGGGTTTTCGAGCGGGGACTTCTTGGCCGTGGCGGTGTTCCTGGTCGAACCGGACGGCCGCCGCCTGCGGTTTGCGGCGGGCTGCGGCGATGACATCGAGCGATTGCGCTCGATCGTCATCACCACGGAAGCCGGCACGCCCGAAGGATCGGGTGTGGGGGGCGAGGCGTTTCGCGATCAGAAGCTGTGCATCAGCAACGACTATCTGAATGATCCGCGCTCGCTGGCGTGGCGCGCAGGCGCGGCTGCGGCCCATATCGGTGCGGCGGCGGCGTTGCCGCTGCTCTGCAACGGCAAGAGTGTCGGCGTGTTGCTGGTGACCCGCAGCGAGCCCAATTCGCTGAACGAGCAGATGGTCGCGCTGTTCGAGCGCATGTCGGCCAACATTTCCTATGCGCTGGACAATTTCGCGCGCGACACCGCGCAGCAAGCCAGCGAGCGGGCGACGCGGCGTCTCAACCGCATGTTCGGCGCCCTCAGCGCCACCAACGAGGCCATTCTGCGCGCCAAGACCGAGCAGGAGCTGTACCAGCTCGTGTGCGACGCCTCCGTCCATGGCGGCAAGTCGCTCGCGACCATCGTCCTGCTGAAGGAGCGGGACACCCACTGGCTGAAGCCAGTCGCCGGCACCGGCCCGAATCTGGAGCTGGTCGCCCAGACCAAATATTCCGTCGATGCCGCCAACCCCTATGGCCGCGGCATCTCCGGCACCGTCTTCCGCAGCCAAAGGCCCCTTGTCGAGGACGACCTCGTCAGCCGCACGAAGGGAACGCTGTGGGAGCAGGCCAATGTGAATACGGGTGTCGCGGCCTGTGTAGCCGCTCCGCTGATCAAGTTTGGCGAGAGCGTCGGCATTGTCCTGTTCTTCATCAGCAAGTCATGGGCCAAGGACGAGGAAGTCGTTGCGCTGCTGCTGCGCATGGCCGAGAACGTCTCGTTCGCAATCGAGAATTTCGACCGGGTGTCCGAGAAGGCCAGAATTGCCGCGGAAGAGGAACGGCTGGCGCGCATGTATGCGGCGCTCAGCGCCACCAACGAGGCGATCCTGCGGGCGCGGTCGCGCGCCGAGCTGTTCGACCTCGTCTGCGAGGCGACCGCGAAGGGCGCCAAGTTCACCTCGGCCAACATCGCGCTGGTCGACCATGACGCCGAGCTGCTGCGCGTCGTCGCCAGCTACGGGCCGAACGCGGACCATGTTCGCAATTTCAAGTTCTCAACCTCCGAGGACGTGCCGGAAGGCCGCGGCCTGACCGGCACCGCCTTCCGCACGCGCCAGCCCGCCGTCAGCAACGACGTGCTCGCCGACGAGCGTATCGCGCCGTGGCACGCCAGCGCCCGCCGCACCGGCATCGCGTCCTCTGCGGCACTGCCGCTGTTCAACGGCGATCGGATCGAGGGCGTATTCCTGTTCAACTCTCCGGAGCGCGGCACCTTCACGGATGAATTCGTCGAATTGCTGCGCAAGCTTCAGGCAAATGTCGCCTTCGCGCTGGAAAGTTTCGAGCGTGCCGAGGAGAAGGCGCAGGCGGACAAGCAGCGTAACCGCCTGACCGGAATGTTCGAGGCGCTCAGCGCAACCAATGAAGCCATCATCCGCGCCAAGACGCGCGAGGAATTGTTCGAGGCCGCTTGCCAGGCTGCCGTCCTCGGCGACGTGTTTGCCTCGGCCACGATCGGCATCATCGACAAGGGCAACGAAATCGTTCGTGTCGTCGCGGTGAAGGGGCGTCTGCAGGAGCAGATGGCCGGACGGACCTGCAATATCTCCCCCGGCCATCCCGAGGCCCAGGGCATCATCGGGGCCTCGCTCCGGAATCGCCGGCCCAGTGTCATGAATGACTATCTGAACGAGCCGCGGTCCATGTACTGGCGGACGAAGGCGGTCGAGGACGGAACGCGCGCGGCCGCCAGCTTCCCGCTTCTGAAGACAGGCCAGGAGCCCATCGGCATCCTGCTTTTCCTCGCATCTGAAGAGAATACATTCACGCCCGATCTGGTCGAATTGCTGGGACGCCTCGCCGAGAACGTCTCCTTCGCCCTCGACAATTTCGATCGGGCCGAGGAAAAGGCCCGCACCGAGGCGCAGAAGGAGCGCCTGACGCGCATGTTCGCGTCCCTGAGCGCGACCAACGAGGCGATCATGCGGGCGAAGTCGCGCGCCGAACTGTTCGATCTCGTGTGCCTTGCGGCCTCGAACGGTGCCAAGTTCACCTCGACGACGATTGCCCTGGCCAAGGCCGACAGCGATCAGCTGGAGATCGTGGCGAGTGCCGGCCCGTCCGCCGACACCACGCGCAACGTTCGTCTCTCCATCGATCCGGAGCGGCCGGAAGGGCGCGGAATGAGCGGCACGGCGTTCCGTACGCGCCAGCCCTGCATCAGCAACGACTATCTCAACGACCAGCGTGTGAGCGCCTTCCACGCCATCGTGCGCGGCGACGGCGCGCGCTCGGGCGCGGCGTTTCCGCTCGTCGTTCACGACCAGGCGGTCGGCGTCATGATCTACATGTCGACCGAGCCCGCCACCTTCACGACCGAGTTCGTCGAGCTGTTGCAGCGTCTGGCCGACAACGTCTCCTTTGCGATGGAGAATTTCGATCGCGCCGACGCCAAGAACCAGGCGGACGAGCGGATCGAATACCTCGCCTCGCACGACAGCCTGACCGACCTTCCGAACCGCGAGACCTTCAATGCGCTTCTTCGCGAGGCGATCGACACGGCAGAGCGTCACGATCACCGCTTTGCGGTATTGTTCATCGACCTCGACCGCTTCAAGGTCATCAACGATTCACTCGGGCACGAGGCCGGCGATCTGCTGCTGCTCGAAGTCGCAAACCGCCTGCGCGGCGCGCTGCGGACCAGCGACGTGGTGGCGCGGCTCGGCGGCGACGAGTTCGTGGTGATCCTCGACCAGTGCGGCGAGATCGACGACGTTCAGCGCATCGCGACCGAACTCCTGACCGCGCTTGCCCAGCCCATGGAGCTGGCCGGGCACGAGTGCCACACCACGGCGTCGATCGGCATCGCGATGTATCCGGCGAATGGCTCGGATGCGCAGACGCTGACCAAGAACGCCGACATGGCGATGTATCTCGCCAAGGAAGACGGCAAGAACGGCTATCGCTTCTTCTCCAAGGAAGTGAAGACGCAGTCGATCGAGCGTCTGTCGCTGGAGAGCGCGCTGCGCCGGGCGCTGGAGCGCGGGCAGTTTTCGCTGAACTACCAGCCCAAGGTGGAGATGGAGACTGGCCAGATCACCGGCGTCGAGGCGCTGCTGCGCTGGACCCATCCCGATCTCGGCAGCATCTCGCCGGCGCAGTTCATTCCGCTCGCGGAGGAAACCGGGCTGATCGTGCCGATCGGCCGCTGGGTCCTCAACGAGGCCTGCGCGCAGGCGATGGCCTGGCAGCGCCGCGGCCTGCTGCCGGTGTCGATGGCGGTCAATTTGTCGCCGCGGCAGTTCGCCGACGAACATCTGTTGCAGGACGTCGACGAGGCGCTGGCGGCCAGCGGCATGTCGCCGGTGCTGCTCCAGCTCGAAGTCACCGAGAGCATGATGATGCGCAACGTCGGTCGCGCCCTCAAGGTGCTCGACGCCATCCAGAGCCGCGGCATCCGCCTCGCCATCGACGATTTCGGCACCGGCTATTCGTCGATGTCCCTGATGAAGCACTTCCCGATCGACACCATCAAGATCGACCGCTCCTTCGTGCGCGACCTGCCGCAGGATTCGGAAGACCAGGCGATCGCGCAGGCCATCATCAGCATGGGCAAGGCGCTCGGCATGACCGTCGTCGCCGAAGGCGTCGAGAACGCCGAGCAGGAGGCATTCCTGCGCACCCATGGCTGCGACGAGATGCAGGGCTTCCTCATCTCCAAGCCCTTGCCGGCGCGGCAGATGGCCGAGCTGCTGCGGCCGATGGTGCCGCCTGTCGCCCCGCCGCTCCAGCCGGAGCCCGAAATTGCCGCCACGGAAGCCGCGGCGTCACGGCTGAAGCGCGCCGTGGTCTGAGGACTGCGGCGCTCCGTTCCCGGCGAAGCAAGGCGCGGGCGCGCCGATGGTCTAGCGCGGTCTGAACGGATGCGCCTTCTGGTGCCAGGCCCAGGCGGTGCGGATCACCGTAGGCAGGTCGGAGTGACGCGGCACGAAGTTCAGCACTTTTCTCGCAGCGGAAGGATCTGCGACCAGATAAGTCGGATCGCCGGCGCGACGCGGCTTGACGGTGTGCGGCACCTCGCGTCCGGTCTCCTGCTTGATCGCATTGAGGATCTCGCGCACCGAGAAGCCGGAGCCGGTGCCCAGATTGAAGCTGCCGCCGGCATGCCCGCCTTCCAGCAGCTTCAATGCCGCGACATGCGCTGCGGCAAGGTCGGTGACGTGGATGTAATCGCGGATCGCGGTTCCGTCGGGCGTGTCGTAGTCGTCGCCGAACACTGCGAAGTCGACATGACCCTGCAGCGCCATCATGGCGCGGGGAATGAGATGGGTCTCGTTGTCGCGCAGCTCGCCGATGCCGCCGGCGGGATCGGCGCCGCTGGCGTTGAAATAGCGCAGGCAGAACGCGCCGAAGCCGTAGGCTGAGCGGTAATCGGCCAGCATCCGCTCGATCATCCATTTCGACGCGCCGTAGGGATTGATCGGTGCGCAGGGAAAGTCTTCCGGCAGTTCCTTTGAATCGGCGTTGCCGTAGACCGCGCCGGTCGAGGAGAACACGATGCGATGGCAATTCGCGTTGCGCATCGCCTGCAGCAGCGACAGCGTGCCCTGCACATTGTTGACATAGTATTTCTGCGGATCGGTCATGGACTCGCCGACGAGGCTGGCGGCCGCGAAATGCATCACCGCCGTGACCTTGTGCTCGGCGAAGGCGCGCGCCAGCGCCGCGCCGTCGAGCAGATCGCCCGTCACCAGGGGACCTGCAACGAAGCTGCGGTGGCCTGTCGAGAGATTGTCATAAACGACGGGCTGATAGCCGGCGGCGGTCAATGCGCGGCAGGCGTGCGAGCCAATATAGCCCGCGCCCCCGGTGACGAGGACGGTCGGTCGGTCTGTCATGTCGTCTTCTGCTCTTCTCTTAGCGGACGGGTCGGTTGCGGCTGAAGAGAAGATAGAGCGCGCGGGGGTTCGTGGTCAAATAGCGCCAGAACAGGCGGCGCGGCTCGAGCAGCGTGCGCCAGGCCCATTCAAGCCCGATCTTCTGCATCCATTGCGGCGCACGGGAACGGCTGCCCGACAAAAAATTGAACAGGCCGCCGGATGTCTTGATAACGCCGACATTGGTGAGGTGCGGGGTGAACTCCTTCACGAATGCCTGCTCGTTGGGCACGCCGAGCGCGACCCATAGATAATCAGGCGCAAGCGCATTGATCTCCTCGACCTTCGCGCGCAGCGCCTCGCCGCGCAGATAGCCGTGGCTGTAGCCGACGATCTTGAGGTCGGGATAGAGCTTCTGGACGTTCTCGACCGCCGCGATGTTCTCCTCCTCGCTGGCGCCGAACATGTAGAAGGTGCGGCCGGCCGCTTCCGCCTTGCGCGCAACCACATGGAACAGATCCGTGGTCGCAACGCGCTCGGGCAGCGGAAACCAGGATTGCAGTCGCGAGGCGGCGACCAGCGGCTGGCCGTCGGCGTTGATCAGGTCGGCGGCGCGGAACAGGCGTTCGGTCTGCGGCTCGGTCGAGCAGCGCGCCAGAACCTCGCCATTGGCCGAGGTCAGGAACAGCGGGCGGCCGATGCGATTGTCGGGATCGGTCGCCTCGATCATGAAATCGGCGGTGGCTTCCAGGTCGATCGCGGCCATGCGGAGCCCGCCCACGGTGATCCGCGGAACCTCGGCCGTCGCTGCCCGTCCATCAATGTTGACGCGGCGCTCAAGCATATTGTCTGCCTCGCTGGCGCGTTTCGACCGCCGGGGTGAGCTCGTCGAGCACGACGCCGACGAGCTTGCGCTCGGCGCGGCCGAGCCCGGCCAGGATCTCTTCCAGGCTGTCATTGATGTCGTGGCTGGTCGGCAGCACCGCCACCAGCGCGTCGACCTCGTCGAGCAGCTTGCGGCTGCCGGCAAGAAGCGGCATGGCGGGGCCGTCGAGGACGACGAGGTCATAGCCCCCCGCCGCGCGCGCCTGACCAATCGCCTTGCGGATCGCATCAGTCGCCTTGCTGCCATCGCCTTCGCCGGCGGGCAGCACCGAAATGCCGTTGACCGTCTTGATCTCGCGTGCGGCCTTGCTGCCGATCGAGAGCCAGCCGAACCTGCTCGGCTCGCTCTTGCCGGGGCGGTTAATCTTGTTCGAGAGCGCGTGGGCCTGATGGTCGGCATCGATCATCAGCACGCGGGCGCCGTCGCGCGCGGCTGCGAGCGCGAAATTCAGCGCAGCCACGCTGCGTCCCGTGGTCTCGCCGGCACCGACGAGCGCAATGACGGGCATCGCCTTGCCTTCGGCGCGCCGGGCCACGGCAGCGCGCATGTCGCGCCAGGCGTTGAGCAGCTTCGTCAGGGGAAAGCCCGGCCGCAACGTCGGCCAGCCCAACCGTGTGAGGTCGACACCGCCGCCGGTGGCAAGAATGGCGCCGAGCGTGTGGATGACGTCGGCCTCCTGAAGGCGCGCGATCAAGGGCTTTTCGATCAACGGCTTCTCGACCATCGCTGGCTGCAGCGACGGCGCGGCGAGTTCGGGCAGCGCCTGCGCCGCTTCCGCAAGCTCCGAAGCCTGCTGAGGCCGCGGCGCTTCCGCAGCCGGCAAGACCTCGGGCGCGCGCGCCTTCTCCGGCACCGGCTTGCGCTCACGGCGGGCTAGTGCGGGGACCGGTGCCGTCGCGCCGGCGAACAGGAGCTCGGCCGCGACAAACCAGCTTGCGGCCGCGAGCGCGCCGAAGATGAAGCCGATCATGGCGAACAGACTCATCGCCGGCGGGAACGAGCGTCGCTGCGGCACCGTCGCCTCGCCGATCACGCGGGCCGCCGAGGTGTTGAGCGTCTCCTGCTCCTCGGTCTCGCGCGAGCGCTTCAGGAAGGATTGGTAGACGTCGCGGCTGGCATCGGCCTCGCGCTCGAGCTCGCGCAGGCGCACGGCGGCCTGGCTGAGCTGGACGCTTTGCCGCTTCTGCGCTTCCAGCGCCCGGTTGAGCGAGGCCTCGAAGTCGCGGGCGCGCGTCAGATCGTTCTTGGCCGACTGGGCGAAGCGGTCGATCTCCTCGCTGATGGCGCGCTTGAGATCCTCGACCTGCTTCTCGGTCTGGCGCAGCGCCGGATGGCGCGGGCCGAGCTCGCCGGCCTGCTCCGCATATTTCTTGCGGGCGTCGGCATATTGCGCGCGCAGATTCGCGATGGTCGGCGATTGCAGCGCCTCCGAATTCGCGCCGGCATCGGCGGCCGTGCGCCGGCTCGCCTCGATCTGGTCGAGCCGCGCCTGGGCATCCATCGTCGCCGCGCGGGCCGCGGACAGCCGCTGGTTGCTGGCGGAGAGCTGCTGATCGCTGATCAGCGCGTCCTGGGTGCCGACGAAATTGTTCTGCGCCTTGTAGGTGGCGAGCGCCGTCTCGGCGCTGCGTAGCCGCTCGCGCAGCTCCTTGAGGCGACCGGACAGATCGTTGGTGGCGCGCCGTGCCGCCGAAGCCTGCGAGTTGCGGGATTCGGCGAGATAGGCGCTGGTCAGCGTGTTGGCGAGCATCGCCGCTTTCGCCGGATCGGTCGACCAGACCTCGACGTCGACGATGAAGCTCTTCTCGGTCTTGCGGATGGTGATGTGCCGGTTCAGCGCGTCGAGTGCCGCCAACTGCACTTCCTTCTTCTCCGCGGCGGAGGGCGCCGCAGGTTGAAGACCGATCAGGCCAAGCAGCGACGACATTGGGCTGGCACTTCCGCCGCCGCCGAATTCCGGATCCTTGTCGAGGCCCGCCTGCTGGATCACCTGGAGCAGCACGCTGTTGGAGGTGATCAGGCGCGCCTGGCTCTCCACCACCATGGACATGCCGGAGACGTCCTGCGCGCGCGGCGTGAGCTCGCGGTCGACGAGCTGAAGCTCGCGCGGGTCGACATAGAGCTGGGCGGTGGCGGTGTAGCGGGGCGTCATGCTCTTGCCGATGGTGACGGCAAGCGTTGCGCCGAGCAGGGCAGCCGCGGCGATCGCGACCTTGCGCCGCCAGAGCAGATTGGCGAGCTCCAGCACGTTGAAGCCGGCCTGAGATCTCTGTTGCGGGGGCTCGGCTCTCGCCCGATCTATCGGCTGGTTATAGTCAAGCATGATCCCCAGCTTTCATTCCAAATGCCGCAGGCTGAGGGGTTACTCTTCGCTCTACGCCACGCCCCCGGGATATAGGGGCCCAATCAACGCAACAGGGAAAATTAACCATACTCACCGAGGGACTATTCACCGAAATGGCAAACAAAGCGTTTAAACGCTTGCCGCTCAGCGATGCGTCCTCGTGACGCCCGACATGCAGGGGCTCCGTGAAGATTAACCGTTCGTTACCGCGCACGGCACGGCCGCGAGGCTTCCTTTGTCCTGCAATGGGCCGCGCGCACGCCATGATGGTCAGATCTTCCGCAGGATGACGTGATAGTCGCCGCGGCGGACGTCGGTGCCGCGCGACAGCATGGTATTGAGCAGGGTGGCGCCGGCATCCACGAGGGCCGCGAACAGCGGCTTGCGCCGACGCATCTCGGGATAGCGCGGGCTTTCGACCTCGCGGCGGTAGACCATCTCGAGGCCGTTGGCGGCCGCGAAGGCTTCGAGCCGGGGCAGCGTCACCAGCGGATGAAAGAAGGTCGGGAACGGCGGCTCGCCGGGCAGGCCCGCGTCCTTGATGCCGCGGATGTGCCGGTAGAACCAGACGTGAAACCAGTGCGGCGAATATTTGGTGACGACACCCGACAGCGAGCGCGGATTGGGGGCGCCGATCAGGATCATGCCGCCGCGCTTGAGCGCATCGCGGAAGTTCAGGAGCGCGGCGTCGACATGGGGCAGATGCTCGATCACGTTGTAGCAGATCACGAGATCGAAGGTCTCGCGGCCGAAACGGTAGGTCTGTACGTCGCCGAGGATCGCCTCGTCCGCGTAGGTGTTGTTGCGGACCTGGTCCTCGTCGATGTCGACGACGGTGACCTTGCTGCGACCGAGCAATTCCGGCGGCAGCACGCTGCACGAGCCTCCGCCGGCTTCGTAGATGGCAAGCGGGTCCTTCGGCAGCTCGCGGCGCAGGACGTCGTGAACGGCAAGCAGGCTGTCGCGCGCTTCGCCGGGAACGAGATCGTGCAGCGCCTGGACGGGGCCTGCGGGAATCCGGATCGCCGTGGCTGTTGCGAAATCGATCGTGGCTGGCTTGTTCATGTTTTCTGACCGCGCTTGTTCTAATCAAATTTACAGGAAAAAACTCGCTTGCCCGAAGAGCAAATCCGATGCCGCGCGGTCTCACCGGTGGCAGTGCTTACGGCCCGGTTAATGCGCATGTGCATTAACTACGGTATTGTTCATGTTGGGTCGTTGTCGCCGCATGGACCGCGACTTGCAGTACCACGCGCGCATGATTTCGCGGGAGAAACCGGGCAAAGCGGTTAAACGGATGAATTTGTTTCTGGGCGGCCATGAGATCGGCGCGAGGCCATGGGCTGACGCGCCTCGACCGGCCGTTCATTCTGGGACGCATCTGTCCCGCGGCGATGTGCCATCGCAGGACGCGTGATCGAAGCAGGGCTTTTTCAACATATCTCGGACATTGAGAACGTCATGACATTGATCCCGACAGAGCTGTCCACCACGCGCATCTCGGATGCCGTGCGCGATCCCAACCGGGAGATCGCGGCGAGCTCCCGAATCATCGACCTGTCGGTCGGCATCGTCGTCTGCATTCCCTGCTTCCGTCGTCCGCAGCACCTGCGGCTGACGCTGGACTCGCTGGCGAACCAGCGCACTCCGCGCTCCTTTGCCGTCGTCATGGTCGAGAACGATGCCGTGCAGCGCGAGAGCGCGCCGGTCGCCGCGGAATTCCTGGCCGAGGGCAGGCTGCAGGGCGTCTGCCTGGTCGAGAGGCGGCAGGGCAATTGCCAGGCGATCAATGCCGCGTTCGAGACGGCGCAGGCGCTGTTCCCCGCCGCCACCCGCTTCCTGATGATCGACGACGACGAGATCGCCTCACCCGACTGGCTCGAGCTGATGGTCCGCACCGCGGAGGCGACCGGGGCCGACGTGGTCGGCGGCCCGGTGCTGCCGGTGTTCGAGGACGACAGCAAGCCGTGGCTGGCGCGTCATCCCGCCTTCCGTCCCGCCTATGATTATTCCGGCGCGGTGCCGCTGATCTATGGCTGCGGCAATTGCCTGATCACGCGCGCGGCCTTCGAGCGGTCCGACCGTCCCGCGTTCGACCTCCGCTTCAACTTCCTCGGCGGCGGCGATTGCGACTTCTTCGTGCGCTGCCGTGACGCCGGCATGATCTTCCACTGGACGGCGGAGGCGGTCATCACCGAGACCGTGCCGCAAAGCCGCACCAGCCTCGGCTGGATCGCAAAGCGCGGCCTGCGCATCGGCGCGATCAATTATCGGGTGCAATACAAGGCTGCGCGGAGTGCGGCGGCGCGGGCGCGGGTGTTCGCGCAGATGCTGGGACGATTGCCGCTGTCGTTGTTTCGCGCTGCCGGCCTGCTGACGTCGTCGAAGGCCGTCGTTGCCATGCACCCGGTGCTGGTTGCGTTCGGCTCGCTGCTGGCAGCGTTCGGGATCGAGCCGAAGCCTTACGAGGCCTCGAAGATCGTGTCCTGACGCAGCCGCGGACGGGCTAGATCCCGAAGCGGGCGAGGGCGGTCCTGGCCGCAGCACGCGGCAACGCCTTGAGCGATCGCCGGCCGATCATGGCGAGATAGGAGAAAGCGTCGCGATATCTGCCGAAGCGCACCGCCTGCATCGCCGAATAGGTGACGAGATGAATCTCGGCGGCGAGGCGCAGCCCGGCCGTCATGCTCTCCGGCAATCTCGCCAGGATCAACCCGTCGTCGAACACCCGCGCAATGGCCGGGAAGAAGTCTTTCGGCGTCCGCACCGCGGCGTTCATGGTGTTGGCGGTGTGCAGACGATAATCGAGCAGCAGTTTTGGCGCGAACTCGAATTCGCCGATCGCGGCGAGGCGGCACCAGCAATGCCAGTCCTCGCAATATCTCAGGGACGTATCGAAGCCGCCGATGGCACGGAAGGCTTCCGCGCGTGCGAGCGCGATGCCGCCATTGACGATGAAATTGCCGGCGGCAAGCCGCGTCAGCACGTCGCCGGACGGCTTCCGGCGTCCTTTCAAGAGGCCACGCCGGCCGATCTGGCGCCCTTCGCTGTCGATCGTGTTGTAGTCGCCATAGACCAGAACCGCGCGCGGCGCGCTGCGGGCGACCGTCAGCAATGCAGCCACCGCTCCCGGGCGGAGCCGGTCGTCGGCATCGAGGAAGAGCAGCCAGTCGCCGCTGGCATATCGCGCGCCGAGATTGCGCGCCGCCGACACGCCGGCGGCGTCGTTTGCCATCAACCGCAGGCGCGGATCGCGAATGGCGCGGACGATTGCGGTGGTGTTGTCGGTGGAACCATCGTCCACCACGATCACTTCGCCGACCTCGCCTTGCGCGAGCGCGCTGGCGAGGGTTTCGCCGATATAGGCCGCGACGTTCTTGGCGGGAATGACGACGGATACGAGCGGGACCGACGTCGCCGGCAGCGGCTGACGCGCTGCCGGCCCCACGCGAGAGGCGGCCGGCAATTCGAGAACGTCTTCGGCGGTGATCACGCTACTGCTCGCCCTTAATGATCTGTTAACCAGGGCGCATCCGCCGCACTTGAAACGCGGGCGATCGCAACCTTGGTTGCTCGCGGATGATACCCGCATCGCACGCGAATGGTTGCCGGGAAGGCCATCGCGGCGCCGGTTTCGTCAAATAGCGTTAAGCCGCTGGCATTAAGCCTGTGGCAAATTTCGAGGAGAGTGACGGCCTGTCTCATGCGAGAATGCGCATCAGGTTGCCGCGGATGGATCCAGTGCCCGCAAAGACGTTCGAACACGACCCCGATGCGATGATCCTCAACCTCTTCTACGAGGACAAGGACGATCGCTGGTTTCCCGGCGACCGGCATCTGCGGCGCATGGCGCGCCGCCTGCTGCTCGGCGAGCCGCGCATGAGCGGACAGCTTCGCGTGTTCCTCAACCTCTGTGCGGGGCTCGACCGGCTCGGGATCCGCTACCGCGTCAACGATTACGGCTACATCGCGCAGCACCCCGACGAGCTCGCCTGCATCATCGGCCGCACCTTCCTGCTCGACAAGTTCGCGTGGAAGAACCCGATCCTGCTCGGCGTCGCCGCCCACAATCATCCGCTCGACGACCCTGACCTGTTCAAGCGTCTGCCGGTGAAGAAGGTCGTGGTGCCCGGCCCCTGGTACGTCGACATGTACCGGCCGCACTGGCCCGACACCGAAGCCTGGCCGATCGGCATCGACACCGATCTCTGGGCGCCGTCGCACCCTTCGCGGAAGACAGTCGACGTACTGGTCTACGACAAGGTCCACTGGGATCGCGAGCGCTATGCGCCGGAGTTGATCGAGCCCGTTCGGGCCCGGCTCGTCAGGGAGGGACGTTCGTTCACGGAGCTGCGTTATGGCAGCTACAAGGAGGAAGACTTCCAGGCCGCCCTGGCGGCTTCGCGCGCGATGATCTTTCTGTGCCAGAACGAGAGCCAGGGCATCGCCTATCAGCAGGCCCTGTCTTGCGGCGTGCCTGTCTTCGCCTGGGATCCGGGCGGGCCCTGGCGGGACCCCGACTACTATCCGCACCGCGTGCAGTTCGCGCCGGTGTCGTCGGTGCCGTATTGGGACGATCGCTGCGGCGCCAGGTTCACCGACATCGCCGGGTTCGAGGCCGGGTGGGACGACTTCTGGGCCGGCTGTGCCGCGGGAGCTTTCGATCCGCGCAGCTATATCCTGGATAACCTCACGCTCGAGCAACGGGCGCTGCAATATTACGAGATCGCACGGAGCATCATGCGGCAGCCGGCGACGCGGACGGCCGGCAGACCCGTTGACGGACGCCTGGCAGAGGTCAGCCAGGACGTGGAGCTTCACCGGCGTCACCAGATGACCTGAACCATGGACCGCAGCGCCGCCGACATCACTGACCTCGAGGCCCGATCATTGGGCTGTGCCTTTCGCGATGGGCTGGCGGAGCTGAACGCCATGCAGGCCGCGCGCTGTCTCGTCGCCGTCGCCGCCCTGCTGCTGGTAATGGTGACGCTCGATCCGTTTCCCGACCTGCGCAATCCCGATGTGACCACCGTCGTCGGTGGGCGAATGGCGCTGGCCTATATCTCCTGGGGCCTTCTGGCCGCGGTCGCGGTGCTGTTCGCTGCTGGCACCGATGCGCCTGCGCTGAAGAGCCTGGTGACGCCGCTGCATCTCTGTCTCGCGGGCTGGCTGCTGATCAACATCGTCCTCTCCGAGAACCCAGGCGTTTCGATACAGCGGTTCGTGCTCGCCGCCAGCGTGACATCGCTCGCCGTCCTGCTGCCGTTGCTGCCGCCGTCGCAGCGCAGCTTCAACCTGTGCCTGGGCGCCGCTGCGCTGGTGCTGCTCGCGCTCTGCTATCTCGGCGTCTTCCTCGCGCCGCATTATGCGATCCATACGGCGCTCGACATCACCGAGCCGCAGCTCGCCGGCGATTGGCGCGGCAGTTTCGGCCATAAGAACATCGCCTCGCCCGTGATGACGATCCTGGTTTATGTCGGCATCTATCTGTCCGCCGTCGGCTCCTTCGTGATGGGTCCGGCGATCGCGGCGCTCGCCGGCATCTTCCTGATCTTCACGGGCGGCAAGACCTCGACGGTGCTGTGCCTTGCGATCTACGCGCTCGCCTCGCTGGTCTATGTCACCCCTGGCCTGTGGCTGAAGCGGATCATCTGCTTCGTTCCGCTGATCGTGATGAACCTGCTGACGGTCGGCAGTGTCCTGAGCCCCGCGCTCGGCGCCATCACGCGGCTGCTTCCGCTCGATCCCACCTTCACCGGCCGTTCCGACATCTGGGAGTTCGCGCTCGCGGCGGTCGCCGAGAAGCCGATCATCGGCCACGGCTATGCGGCCTTCTGGGACGACGTCACCGCGCGGCAGACGGCGCAAGGTGCGGAATGGGCGACCTCGGCGGCACACAGCCACAACAGCTATCTCGACCTCGCGGTGACCATCGGCCTGCCGGGACTGATGCTCGTGATCCTCGTCTTCGTGCTCGCACCGCTTCGCAATTTCCAGTCAGCCCGGACGCATAACCACAGCCGCGCGCTGGCCAAGCTGTTCCTGACCGTGTGGCTGTTCGGCCTTTATTATGGAGCGACCGAGACCTTCCTGCTCGAACGGCAGAATCCGATCTGGTTCATGTTTGCTCTGGCCGTGGCCGGTCTGCATTTCCTGGCCAGGTTCCAATGCGTCGCCCAAACGGAACCAGTGCCGTGAAAGCGTTCGCATCAAGGGCTGTCCGTCGTGGCAATGGCTTAACGATAAGCCGGTCTGCGACAAAACATGACCTATCCCGAAACATTCAGTAATCGTATGCCCCGCCGATGACGTTTCTCAGCGTCGAGCAACTGGATGGTGTTGTGTCCGCCACCTCGGACATCGCGATCGAATTCGTGCGCGACTGGCGCGAGGCCGCTTCGCGCCTGAATGCAGGGCATCGCACCGCCTTTCAGCATGGGTACTGGCTCGATGCCTGGTATCAGGCGTTCGACGACGTCGCGCCGTTGATCGCCGTGATCTCCGATGCCGCCACTGGCAAGGACATCGCGGTGGTGCCGATGATCAGCCATGTCAGGCGCGGCATCCGCATCGTCGAGTTCGCCGATCTCGGCGTCTCCGACAACAACGCGCCGATCCTCGCGGTCGATGCCGCATTGGACGCGGCGGCGGCGCAGGCGATCAGCAGGGCGCTGGTCGCGGCGCTGCGAGCCTTGCCGGACCGCTTCGATCTGCTTCGCCTGCGGAAGATGCCGGCCCAGCTCGGCGGCAGGCCAAATCCGCTGGTGTCGCTCGGGCGTATCGGGTCCTGCTCGCTGAACGGCAATCTCGTGCTGATGGGCGACGACTATGCGGACTATCAGGCCTCGATCAAGCGCATGCAGATGCCGCGTTGCTGGCGCGTCTTCAGCCGGCACGAAGGCGCGCGGTTCGAGATCGCCACCAATGTTGCGCGTGCGCATGAACTGATGGACGTGATGGATGTCCAGCAGCAGGCGCGCATGCGAAAGCTAGGCTCGCCGTTCGTTCTCAACGACGAGACTCATGCGCGATTCTATCGCGAGGTCGCCCGCCAGGGCGTCGCGGAAGGTTATGCGGTCCTCACGGCGCTGGTGTGCGACGAGGGCGTCGTCGCCACCGCGCTCGGCGTCAGGCACGGCGCGACCTATTACCTGCTCCGCATCAGCCACGGTGGTGATTCATGGTCGAGCTGCTCGCCGGGGCTGCTCGTCGCCGAGCGCACCATGGCGGCGCTGCATGAAGAGGGCGTGCGCCGTTTCGACCTCAGCATCGGCAATCAGGACTACAAGCGGCGCTTCGGCGCCGAGCGGGTGCCGCTGACCGATGTCAGTGTCGCCCTGACCTGGCGCGGTCTGCCCTACGCCTGGCGTGACCACGCCGCACAGGGCCTGCGCCGCTATCCCGCGGCTGCCGCCCTCGCGGCGCGGGCGATGGGCAAGGGAATACGTTGAAGCGGCATTCCCGGACGGGAATGCCGCGATCGTATCAGCCGTTCGGCTAGCCGTGCGGCTCAGCCATGCAGCTTCTTGGCGGTCTCCGCGATCTGGCGGCCCTGGTAGCGCGCGCCGGCGAGCTCGTTGGCGCTGGGCTGGCGGCTGCCGTCGCCGCCGGTGATGGTGGTGGCACCATAGGGCGCGCCGCCGGTGACCTCGTCGAGCTTCATCTGGCCGGCAAAGCCGTAGTTCATGCCGACGATCACCATGCCGAAATGCAGCAGGTTGGTGATGACGGAGAACAGCGTCGTCTCCTGGCCGCCATGCTGGGTCGCGGTCGACGTGAAGGCGCCGCCGACCTTGCCGTGCAACGCGCCCTTGGCCCAGAGCCCGCCGGCCTGGTCGAGGAAGTTCGCCATCTGCGAGGCCATGCGGCCGAAGCGGGTGCCGGTGCCGACGATGATTGCGTCGTAGTTCGCGAGATCCTCGATCTTGGCGATGGGAGCGGCCTGGTCGACCTTGTAATAGGAGGCCTTCGCGACCTCGGCCGGCACCAGCTCGGGCACGCGCTTGATATCGACGGTCGCGCCGGCCTCGCGCGCGCCTTCGGCAACGGCATTGGCCATCGCCTCGATATGGCCATAGGCGGAATAATAGAGGACGAGAACTTTGGTCATGGGTGGTCTCCGTTGGGGTCGTTGGTGTTGAATGAAGCTTGAGGTTGTCATGCCCGGGCAGAAGCGCGAAGCGCGTCTTCGGCGCTAGACTTCCCGGGCATCCACGTTCTTGATTGCTCCAGCCGTGGATGGCCGGGACAAGCCCGGCCATGACGGAGAGAGCGGCGCCTACGCGGCGTCGACGAGCACGAGCTCGGTATCTTCCAGCGCCGTGATTGTCAGCCGGTCCTCGTCGCGGATCGCAGCGCCGTCGCGGGCATTGACGCGGACGCCGTTGATTTCGACCGCGCCTGCCGCGGGCACAAGGTAGAGGTGCCGCGACGTCTGCGGCGCATACTCGGCGCTCTCGCCGGCCTTCAGCGTCGTCGCGAGCACCCGCGCATCGGCGCGGATCGGCAGCGCGTCGGCGTCGCCCTCGATCCCGCTCGCGATGGTGACGAGCCTGCCGGAGCGGTCCGCCTTCGGAAACGGCTTCGAGCCCCAGGTCGGCTGTCCGCCGCGCGCCGTCGGCTCGATCCAGATCTGGAAGATCCGCGTCTTCGTGGGTTCCAGATTGTACTCGGAGTGACGGATGCCGCTGCCGGCGCTCATCACCTGCACGTCGCCTGCCTCGGTGCGGCCCCGATTGCCGAGGCTGTCCTGATGGGTGATCGCGCCCTCACGCACATAGGTGATGATTTCCATGTTGGCGTGGGGATGGGCGGGAAAGCCCGTGTTCGGCGCGATCTCGTCGTCATTCCACACCCGCAAGGCGCCGTGGCCCATGTTGTTCGGGTCATAGTGACTCGCGAAGGAGAAGTGATGCTTGGCCTTGAGCCAGCCGTGGTCGGCGCCGCCGAGCTTGTCGAACGGTCTGAGTTCGATCATTTGCGAAAATCCTCTTTTCTGGGCGGGTGGCGCGATCAGGCGCCGAACCCGCCGTTGCCCCCTTGGATAAGCCTCGAGCTGTGGTATATAAATAGAAAC
The DNA here is from genome assembly GCF_006658625.1 of Bradyrhizobium sp. UNPF46. Taxonomy (NCBI): domain Bacteria; kingdom Pseudomonadati; phylum Pseudomonadota; class Alphaproteobacteria; order Hyphomicrobiales; family Nitrobacteraceae; genus Bradyrhizobium; species Bradyrhizobium sp. UNPF46. The sequence continues at coordinate 17,014 of NZ_LFJB01000103.1, read as the reverse complement.
TGTTGAAACACATTGTTTCCAAAAATAACCGATCGGACCGGCTTCCATGGCAAAACTCCCCGATTTCGAGGCGCTCGCGATCTTCGCAAAGGTCGTGGAATTACGATCGTTTGCGGGGGCCGCGAGCGAGCTCGCGATGTCCAAGGCGACGGTCTCCAAGGCGGTGACGCGGCTGGAGGAGCGGCTCGGCGCCCGGCTGTTCAATCGCACCTCGCGCCGGCTGGCGCTGACCGATGCCGGCCACAAGCTCGCCGAGCGCGCCACGCGCCTGCTGGTCGATGGCGAGGCGGCCGAGAACGAGGCGCTGGCGCAATCGGTGGCGCCGCGCGGGCTGGTGCGGCTCGCCGTGCCCATGACGTTCGGCATCAAGGCCGTGGCGCCGCTGCTGCCGGAATTTTTCGAAGCCTATCCGGAAGTGTCGGTCGATCTGCACTTGAGCGATGCGACGGTCGATCTGATCGGCGAGGGTTTCGACATGGCGGTGCGGATCGCGCGGCTGCCGGATTCCTCGCTGATCGCGCGACGCCTGTTCACCATGCCGCGCTTCACGGTGGCCGCGCCGTCATACCTGAAGAAGCATGGCCGCCCGACGCATCCGATGCATCTGGCCGAGCATAAGTGCTTCAGTTACGCCTATCTCTCGACGCCGAATGTCTGGCACTACACCAATTCCGCCGGCGAGCAGGCCAGCGTCCGCCCCGGCGGCCTGCTTCGCGTCAACAACGGCGAAGCCGTGATGCCCTCGCTGATCGCAGGTCTCGGCATCGCCGAATTGCCCGAGTTCATCGTCGGCGAGGCCATCTCCTCCGGCGCCGTCGAGATCATCCTGAAGGACTGGAAGCAGGCCGAAGGCGCCGTGCATCTGGTGACGCCCCCCGGCGGCCCCCGCCCCGCCCGCGTCGAGGCCCTCGGCGATTTCCTCGCGGCCAAGCTGCCGGGCACATGCAAGCGGCGGCCACGCGCGAAAGCCAAGGCGTCGTAGGGAAGTGAGCGGCTTCAATCGTCATTGCGAGCGCAGCGAAGCAATCCAGCTGCCGTAGGGTGGCAAAGCGCAGCGCGCCCACGTCTTTGCTCGGGGATCGCAGCATGTCTCGATACCGGCGCGCACAGGGCAATTCGGCGAGTGATCGTGGACACGGCGCGCGAAGATCGCGCCTTTGCCCATCCTACGGCATCTTGTTCCTACATCACCTTCACGCCGTCGATGGCGACGATGCGCAAGGTCGGCTTCAGCGTGCCCTCCAATTGCGTCTTCAATTCGTGGACGCGCGGGTCGCGCGAGCGTGCGGCGCAGACGCCGTATTGATGGACGGATTGCGCCAAAGCGCGCCGCGCTTCCGGGGTCCGCGTCATTTCGGGCTTCGAAAGCCGCAACACGATCGCCGCGAGATTCACCAGCATCTCGTCGAGCGCAACGTCGATGGTCGCCAGATTCCGCATCGCTCACTCTCCTCGGGAGGGCAACAGCGGGTCCATGCATGCGTTCCTGGCGCGGCCGGACATGGTGAACGCTTCGTAAACGTCTTGTTCTTGCCGCCTGGCGCGTTAGGCTGGCGGCGACATAAGAAAATCAGGGGGAGGCACCATCATGGATCGACGCGATCTCTTGCGCGCCGCTGCTTCATTGCCGCTGATGGAGTCTTTGACCAAGCAGTTTGCCAGGGCGAAGAAACGCCAGGCGCCGTCGCGTTGCGGTCATAGACTTTGTTGTCTATATCCGCGCCGCGTTTTGTTTCCTGCTTCGTGTTTCTCAACAACCCGATCGACCGCTACATGATGCTTCGTCTTGTTTGCCTCGTCCTGTTCGCACTCTGCCTGGCCGGTCCCGCGCAGGCGCAAGCCGCCCAGCCGGCGACGGTTGCCAAGCCGGCAAAGAACGCGCTTTCCAAGCCGGCACCTGCTCCGCGGTCCACGCCGCAAGCTGCAGGACCGTGCGTCGGCGTGATATCGCTGCTGGGCGATCGCTTCATCGTGAAGAAGATCGGCGCGACAGTGTTCGGCAACGAGAACAAGGAGGTTCCGGTCGACGGTTTCGGGCTCGATGACCTCGTTGTCGAGCGTGTGAGGGTCGCGGTCGGCTCCGGCTTTGTCGTCCGCAGGATCGCCGCCGATAAATCCGCATTCAGTTCGTACGATCCCGGGCTTGGCATGTTCGCTCGCAGCGACAAGGCCGGCGCCATCGTCCGACAAGTTGCCGGTCAGGCCGGGTGCAAACGCTATGTCGTCGTGATCAAGGGAATACGCCAGGGTGGATTCTTCGGCATCGGCGTCATGAAGGGCAGCCCGTTGTACAACATGGCCGACATCTACGCGGTCATACGGATCTACGTTCATGACGGGCAAAGCTTCGATATTCTGAAGAGCGGCGAAGGCTCGATCAGCGGAAGCAACTTTATGACCGGGCCGCCGACGCTGCGTATCGATTGGGCGCAGTGGCCAGAACCGCCGGAAGCCGCCAACAATCCGGCGATGCGCGCGTCGACGCGGCAACTGCTCGGCAACGTCCTCGACAAGAGCCTGCCTACCTTGTTGCAGTCGCAGTAGTTGAGGAGATCCGGCCAACCGGTCGACCCCCTCTCCAGGCCCCCTTCGCGGAGGGTGCAAGCGCACGGCTATCGCAACACAATCCATTTCGGTTAGGCTGCCTCCCAACAACGAAAACAATCGGGGAGGTACCAACCAATGAACCGCCGCGAACTCCTGAAGGCCGCTGCCGTGCTGCCGCTGGCGCAGGCAGCTTGCTCTCAATCAAGCTTTGCCCAAGCTCTTTACCCCTCGCGCAACATCACCATGATCGTGCCGTTCCCGGCTGGCGGCCAGGCCGATCTTGCGGCGCGCCCGGTGGCGATGGCGCTGGAGCGGATTCTCGGCAAACCCGTGATCGTCGACAACCGCGCCGGCGGTGGCGGCGGCTCGGTCGGCAATGCGGCGGCGGCGCGCGCCGAGCCCGACGGTTACACGCTGCTGATGACGCTGTCCTCGCTTGCGGTGCTGCCCGAGGCCGACCGGCTGTTCGACCGCCCGGTTGCCTACGAAGTCTCGCAGTTCATGCCGATCGCGCGCGTGCTCGCCGATCCCACGCTGCTGGCGGTGCCGGCCTCCGCACCGTGGAAGACGGCGCAGGATTTCATCGAGGACGCTTCGAGGCGCCCGGGCCAGATCACTTACGGCTCCTCCGGCCCTTACGGCACGCTGCATGTGGCGATGGAGATGTTTGCGAACAGTGCCGGCATAAAATTGCTGCACGTGCCGTTCCGCGGTGCCGGACCTGCGCTCACCGCGCTGCTCGGCGGCACCGTGCAGGCGATCGCCGCCGCGCCCGGAACGCTGAAGCCGCAGGTCGACGACGGCAAGCTGCGCGTGCTCGGCAATTGCGGCGCGCAGCGCATCGCGAGCTTCCCCGACGTGCCGACCTTCCAGGAGCTCGGCTATAAGGACGTCGAGATGTACATCTGGGCCGGGCTGTTCGCACAGAGCTCACTTCCCGCGCCGATCGCGAGCCGGCTGCGCGAGGCGATGGCACAGGTGATGAAGAGCCCCGACGTGCTCAAGGCCTTCGAAACCTCGGGCAGCCTCGTAGCCTATCAGGACGCGCCGGCCTTCGCGCAATTCGTCGCGACCGACAGCACGCGGCTGATCGCGGCGGTGAAGAAGATCGGCAAGGTGGAGTAGGGGGCGGCTTTAGAATTCGCTGCGGACAACGCCCCGCAAAGTATGTCGGTCGTATCCCGGCGCGAACGCGCCCTCATAAGAAGCCTTCAACGATGTCGCGGCCGTGAGATCCCACCGGATCTCCGCGCCGGTGAGCGCCACGGTGCGTGTGCGCTCGACCCCGGTGATCGCGAACGGAATGAAGGGCGCACCTTCGAGCGCCGCCGTCGTGGTTGCGGCGCCGGTGAACTCATGACGCACGGCGATGGTGGCGCCGAGCCGGGCCGCGTGGCCGTTCGGCATCGTCATGCGGTGATCGGTGCGCAGGCCGGCCGTGCCATAGCCGACGTCCAGTCTGCCACCTCGCACCAGTTGATTGACGCCAGGGGCGCCGGTTTCGGACAGGCTGCCCTGGCTTGTCGCGTACCAATCGGCCTTGGCGAACGGTTCGGCGGTAAAACCCCATCCGGTCTCGAACGGGCGCGCGATGCCGAGCGATGCGGCGAAGGTGCTCGCCCGGGAGGAAGCGGTCGCCGTTTCGCCGAGGAATGCGATCGTGCGTGAGGAGTCGAGTGCCGCGAAGGAATAGCTGATGGCGGAGGCGAGATTGAAGCCGCCTGCCTCGCCGCGCGCGTAGAAACCGGCATGGCCGGCATTGGCCTCGATACGGTCGGCGCGGCCCGCCACGCGCAATTGGCCGGTCGATGCGCCGATCGCAAGGCCCGCCGTGAAGTCCGGCATCTGCCAGAGGTCGACGCCGAGCGCTGCGCCGCCGACGGTCGTGCTCGTTCCAAAAGCGATGCTGCTCGCCGCCACCTTGTCCCAATTGCCGTAACCGCCGAACCAGACGCTCTGTACCGGCGTTGGGCGGCGACCACGCAGCGCCTTGCCGATCGGGTCTGCCGGCTCGGGCGCGTAAGCGGCGGCCGACATGCGCACGCTCTCGCCGCGTGACTGCGTGCCGGCATTCCACATGAAGCTCTGGAACATGTCGGCCTGATCGGCCGTGAAGCGGCGGCCATCGGCGTGGACTTGCCCGGCGAGATCGTCGAGACCGGCCTTGATGCCTGATGTGCCCAGTGCAGCAAGCGTGTTGATCGCGGTGCCGAGCGATCCGGATGCGCCGCCGGACTGCGCCTGATCCAGCGCGCCGGCCACCGCCGTCTGGTTAGGCGTCAGGCCGGACAGCGTGCCGAAGCCGCCGATCTGCTGCAGGATGAAGTGGACGTTGTTGGCATCGTAGCTGAGCTGTCCCGAAACCAGCGGGCCGCCCGAGGTCGTCAGCGTCGCGAACGTGCCGCTGACGCCGCCGGTCGCGGTAAGGATGGTGTATTGGGTGTTGGCGAGGAAGCCCGCGCCGAGCGGCACGATCTGCACCGTGCCGCCATTGAGCGTCGCCGTTCCCGTCGCTGCGATCTTGTCGGACTGGCCGCCGGGGTTGATCTCGACCTGAAAGGTCGAGCCCGCGTTGAACGTCACGTTGCCGCTGACATTGAGGGTCCCGATCGAATTGCCGGGAGCCACCGTGCCGCCGTTGTTGACGACGATGCCGCCGACCGTGCCGGTGCCGCCGAGATAGCCGCCATTGACGGTGACGACCGACGGCAACGTGCCGTTCACGATCAGGCCGCCGGCATCCACGCTCGTCGCGCCGATAAAGGCCGTGGTGCCGGTCAGTGTCCAGACGGAGGTACCGTTCTTCTTCAGCTGCTCGAACTCGTCATATTGCAGCCCGGGGCCGAGATTGCCGAGGTCGAACGAGGCGCTGCCGACGCTGCCGAAGTTCAGCGTGTCGGTGCCGCTCCCGCCGCGAACATTCCCGGTGATCGTCGCGCCTGGAGCGAGGCCGAGCAGATCATCGCCCCCATTCAGCTCGATCGCTCCGCTGCCGCCGCCCGAGATGGTGCCGGAGTTGAAGATGGTGTCGCTGCCGGAAGAGCCCTGGATGGCGATGAAGAAGCCGCCCGAAATCGTGCCGCCATTGATGAGCGTATTGCCGCCGGCGATGAATTGCACGCCGGTATGGCCACCGCCGATCGATCCGGTGTCATAGACGAGGACGGCATTGCCGCTCGACGTCCCGCTGATCCGCAGTCCCGTCGTGTTCCCTCCGGTCCCGACGACCGTTCCGCGAATGTTGACGAGATTGTCGTTCGCATTGTCGATGACGATGGCCGCTTCGGCGTTGCCCGTACCCTCCGCGATCCCGCCGGCCGCGATCGTGACATTGTTGTGGCTCGAGCCGTTGGAGAGCAGAACCGCGCCGCTGTAGGTCGAGGCCGTCGCTTGATTGCTGACGGTGATATGCGAGCCGATGGTGCTGTCGAAAACGACCGCGGGTATGCCGGCGCCCGGCAGGAGCGAGGTCGGCGTGCCGTCGCCGACGTTGAGCGTGACATTGCTGCCGCCGGTGGCGTTGATGTGGTCGGTGTTGCCGAGGCCGGTGCAGGTCGCGACATCGCCCGAATCGAGCGCGCCAATCGTGCCGGTGCCAGCCACATTGCAGGCCGCGAGCGCCGGATTGGGCATCAGGACCGGGAAGGCGGCGAGCACGAGCGGCGCCAGCGCCGCGGTGACGAGCAGTTTTTGCCGCAGGATGGTGGCCGTTGTGGCGTTCAGCGCAAAGACCCCTATTGCGGTCGGCATCGACGATTCCCCTCATTCCAGCGCAATTCCTAGCGGGAAGGCCGCCGTGCTTCTTGGCGTTATGCGAAATGCCCTATGGCGAAAGGCGCAGGAGAAGGGGTTGCTCCGGCCCTGTTGCTGGGGTGCCACGGACTAAAGCGTCGGCAAGGGTGGCCGGGGTTCCGGCGCCCGTTTTCACATTTTGTTGTTGGTCCAGAACCGGCTCCCGCCTCATTGATTGATCAGAATTCGTGGGAATCGAGAAGGATCGGGATATGCGAACAGAGCGGATTGCGCTGGGTGTCGTGCTCGCGATCGGCGGCATCGTCGCGCCGGGCGCAGCATTCGCCGAGGAATATCGCGGGACCATGGAACAGCAGATGGCCTGCACGCCGGACGTCTGGCGTCTCTGCAGCGACCAGATCCCCGACGTGAGCCGGATCACGGCTTGCCTGCAGCAGAACACGCCGCAGCTCTCGAGCGGCTGTCGTGCCGTGTTCCAGTCCAACAACCAGATGCCGCCGCAGCAGCAGGCCCCACGCAATCGCCCCGCACCGCCGCCGCGCTATAACAATGCGCCGCCTCCGCAGATGCAGCCGCGTCCGTACGACGATAACGACGATTAGGCCCTGACCAGAGCGCGATCCGGAGAAAAGCGCGGCCGCAGGTGTGACGATGCGGTCGGGCCGCCTCGTTCAGCGTTCTGTCCTGCGGTCCGATTCAGGCCGCTGTCCAAGCACCATCCGCAAGACGACACCGAACAGAATGGCTGCGACCGGCCAATGAAACCAGATCCTGTTGCTGGTGAACAGATTGATCAGGATCAGGAAGGCCGACACCGTGAGGGCCGCGGCAACCGGGCGGGGCAGCCTTGTGAGCCAATCCGAGACGACATTCGTCGGCGATGACGGCGCGCGCCTATTGTCCATCCGGGGAGCATGCGCTCGCTCGAACGGAGTTGCGCTTTCCCCGATCGCGGAGTTCCCTGTCCCGGCAATTTGGCCACCCAGGGTCAACCGGTAACTGGTCAGGGGGGCAATGTTCTTCATCGGGCGTTGGCCGAGACAGTCGAAGCCAACCGACATTTTGTTGTGCACCTGATCGTAGACGGAGCTCGAGATCACGACGCCGCCGGGCTCGGCAAGCTCCTGCAGGCGCGAGGCGATATTGACGCCGTCGCCATAGATATCGGAGCCGTCCACCATGACGTCGCCGAGGTTGATGCCGATGCGAAACTGCATCGGGTTCGCCTGGGGTGTGTCAGCAGCGTGACTTGCGATTTCCTGCTGGATCTCGACCGCGCATTGCACGGCCTCGACGACGCTGGCGAACTCGGCGATCACGGCATCGCCCCAGGTATTGACGATGCGGCCGTCATGGCGCTCGACCAGGCGCGCGATGGCCGTGCGGTAGCGGCGGAGCGTCTCCAGCGTCCCGGCCTCGTCCGCTTCCATGAGGCGCGAATAGCCGTACACGTCGGCGCACAGCACGGTGGTCAGTCGTCGTTTCACCTTCTCGTCGGTCATGGTCGTTATGCTAGCCTCCCTGACCGGCAAATGCACGAGGCATCGTATCCGGCGCCGTCCTACGGCCTGACCTCGCAGACATCGACCCATTCGGCCGAAGTGAGCTCGGCCATGCGATCCGGCGTGATGCGCACCGCGCTGTGGGTCGAGCCCGCGGCCGGCACCACCACGTCGAACGCCTTCAGCGACACGTCGCAATAGACCGGCAGCGGCGCCTTCAGCCCGAACGGGCAGACGCCGCCGACCTCGTGGCCGGTGATGTCGGCGACCTCCTCCAGCCCCAGCATCTTCGGCTTGCCGCCGAACTGCGCCTTGACCTTCTTGTTGTCCATGCGCGAGGTGCCGGCGGCCACGATCAGGATCACGCGTTCGCCGACGCGCAAGCTCAGCGTCTTGGCGATCATTCCGGGCTCGACGCCATAGGCTTCGGCGGCCAGCGCCACGGTCGCCGAACTGATCGGGGATTCGATGACTGATATGTCGGGGGCTTTCTCGGCGAAGAAGGCGCGAACGGATTCCAGGCTCATTCCATGCAGCTCGTGTCAGACTTGCGGGCGGCGATGCCTCAGCAATCCCTGATGATCCCTGGGTCATCCCCGGATGATCCCTGGCAGCTCGGAGAGCGCGCGGACACGATGATCCGGTGCGAATCCAAGCTCGTCCATCTGGGTGCGGATCGCCTTGAACATGGTCAGCGGTGCCACGAGTTCGGTCTCGACGCAAGCCAGCGCCATGGCCTCCGGCGTCACCCGCTCGATCCAGGCGACGTTCAGCCCGAACGACTTGGCCCCCGCCACGTCCCAGGGATTGGAGGACACGAACAGCACCTCGTCGGGCGCGGTGCCGAGCTCCTCGCCGATCAGCTGATAGGCCGCCGGGCTCGGCTTGAAGATCCTTTTCGCGTCCACGCTGATGGTGGCATCGAGCAGGCGGTCGAGCTTGGTGTTGCGCACCAGCGCATTCAGCATGTCCGGGCTGCCGTTGGAGAGGATGGCGAGCTTTCGCGGCCTCAAGGCGATGAGCGCTGCGGTCGCATCCGGATAGAGATCGAGATGAAGGTACTTCTCGATGACGCGCGCGAACGCGTCCTTCTCGTAGTCGAGCCCGAGCACGCGCAGCGTATAGGCGAGCGAGTCACGCGTGACGACGGCAAAATCCTGGTAGCGTTGCATCAGCGAGCGCAACCAAGTGTATTCGAGCTGCTTGATGCGCCAGACCTGCGTGATGATCTCGCCATAGCCCGGAAACGCATCCTCGGTGACCTCGGCGACCGACTGGATGTCGTAGAGCGTTCCGTAGGCGTCGAAGACGACGGCTTTGATGCGCATGGGTTGTCCTTCCGGGGCTGTCATCGTCAAGCGAACTATAGAGCGTTTTCGAGCGAAGTGGACACCGGTTCGCGCGTCGAAACGGTCGACCGATCCGACGGTGACGCCGATGATGTCGGCGTTCTCCCATTGCAGGCGGGCGAGGTCGGGCTTCGGGCCGAACCCGGTCAAGACGCCGATCTGGATGATCTTGCCGCCGGAAGCGACGGATCGCAGCGATCATCGTGGGTGCCGGGTCCGCCGAGTTCGAGGATATGGGTCTGAAGTCCTCCTATCTGACTTCTGATCCGGAAGCACTTGCATGTGGCCCGCACCACGGAAGCGGGAGCCGCGGCAAATAGTCGGGGCTCCATTCGCAGACGCTCTCGCGTCCTCCGCCCTTGAGCGCGATCTTCACCGGCTCGGCCTGGCTGACTGCGAAGTGCAGTGTGATCAATGCGGCGCCGATCGGGAAAGTCCAGGGGTGCGCCCAGAGGTCCTTGGCCTGATCCAGCAGCAGCATCCCCGCGATGATGATCAGCGGGTCGGTGAAGACGAAATACTCCAGCTTGAGGCCGCGGCGAACCCCGGCTGCATCGATCGCAATCGCCGCAAGCATGAGGATGGTGGCCTGCACGGCAACCTGACGGGTGCCCTGCCGCCAGGCATAGACAATCCCGGGAATGACCAGCCAGGTCAGGAACACGGTTGGGCGGGGAGAGGAAAACAGCACGAACGTATAGCGTCGAAGGACGCCGAGCAGGCCCGCCAGCAGGAGCACGAAGGGACTTTCGGGATGCCCACCTGCTTGAGGGATCTGGGCATAGCGAAGCATCTGTTCGATGGGGTTGAGCACGATCACTGCGTCCCGCGCATCGTATTGCAGAGAGGGCGCGAGGAGGCCGAGCGAGGCGCCGGCGAAGAGGCAGCACATGGCGGCGAGAGTTTCAGGCAGGCTTACCCGCCAGAGCGCAGCGAATGCGGCCATGCTGCCGAGGATCCAGGCCAGGAGAAGGAATTGGTATGTGCCAAATCTCCCCAGCAGAAGCGGATGCAGACCGGCAGCGCTCGCGGCGACCGGATCGAGCCCTGCGGCGACCAGCGGCCATGCCGCCGCCGTCGCGCCGGCGGCGATCAGGGCGGCCGCGGTGGTTGCCAGCCAGGCGCGCGCGCTTGACGTCCAGAAGGCGACGCTCGCAGTCGCGCTCCCTCCGAACGGCAGCAGCAGGGCCGGCAGGGCGGCGATGAGCAGGATGGCCTGAACCTTGTTTTCGAGCCCGGTCACGCAAAGCCAGCCCGCAATCGCAAGTGCGATCGGCCGCAATAGGGTGCCGCGGCGCGCCGCGACGATCAGCAGCATGAGGGCGATCACGCAGAAGCAGGCCGCGATCATCTCGCTGCGCAATATCCGCAAGTGCATCTGCACGCCGCCCGACATTGCGAACGCAACGACCCCGCAGGTTGCAATCCGCCTGTCCGCGACGATGCGTTTTGCCAGGGCGGCGAATCCGAGAACGCAGGCCCCCGCCGTCATCGCCGCAACGATCCGCCCGGCGCGGACGACATTCGTCATCGAGGCGTCGAAGCGGGAGCTGTCCGGGGGAACGGTCGAGAGAGCCCATTCCTGCAAGAGGCCAAGCCGGTGCAGCAGACGAAACCAGAATTCGACCGACAGGATGGTCCAATAGGCCGGGTGGTCGAAATAGGCGCGATGGTCCCCGTCGTTGAGCAACAGGGCGCTGTAGACCACCATGAAATCCATGTCGGCATTGCGCCAATAGGCTATGAAATAGCCGCACAGCAGGAACGAGGCGAGGGAAAAGACGAAGAGGAAGACCAGTGCTCCCCGCCATCCGAACGGGGTCAGCCGGTCGAGCGGATCCTGGCGCGACGGCCCCGTCTGACCGGTGCTCGCGACCTGCCGCGACAGGTGTGCCAAGGCAGCTCTCACGTGCAACCCGCAAGGTGGATCGTCTTCATCAGACCGCTTTGATCTTGAAGAACGCGAATATCACCATCTTGAGCAGCATCCAGCCGTGGCTGAAGCGCGAGATCTGCGTCTCGCCGTAGTTGCGCGCGGCATAGCGGATCGGAAGGTCGACCGATTTCAGATTGAGCTTGGACGCGCCGAAGATCAGATCGAAGTCGCCGAACGGATCGAAGTCGCCGAAATAGGCTTTCCCCGCCTTGAGGCGTTGATAGTCGGCACGGCGCAGCACCTTGGTGCCGCAGAGCGTGTCGGTGTAGCGCTGATTGAGGAGCCAGGAGAACAGGTAGGAGAAGGTCTTGTTGGCGATCAGATTGAGGAAGCGCATCGCTCCCTCGTCCATCGGATAGACCAGACGGGACCCGTTGATGAACTCGCCCTTGCCCGAGCGCAGGGCCTCGTAGAACTTGCAGAGCTGCTCCGGCGGCATGGTCAGGTCCGCGTCGAGGATCATCAGGACGTCGCCGCGCGCGACGTCGAACGCTGCGAAGACCGCATCGGCCTTTCCCTTGCCGGGCTGCTTCATCGTCTTGAGGTCGAGCCCGTCGAATGTCCGCTTGACCCGCTCCATCTCCTCGAAGGTGCCGTCGCTGCTGTGTCCCTCGACGAAAATGATCTCGATGTCGGCGCAGAAGCCGGCGATGCGCCGCACGGCCGGCTCGATGTTGCCGCGCTCGTTCCGCGCCGGGATCACGATCGTCACGGACGAAATGTCGTCGTGCGCACAGCGCATCGAACGGGCGACGAGATAATGTCGCAGCGACAGTGCGCGCAGGCCGGGCAGCACGCTGACGTAGCGATTGACGAAGCGTCCGATCCCGAGCAGCGCTGCAGGCAGGAGCACACGCTGCTCGGATTTGACCGGATCGAAGTCGGCCAGCGACACCAGATTGCGCAAGTCCGCCGGCGAGAGCACGTTCTGATCGGGATGCGGCATGCGCATGCCGAGCGTCTCGGCCAGTTTCAGGATCGGATACCAGAGATGCGAGAAATATCCGAAGACGACCCGCGTGTTCCGTGTGCACAGCGGGTGCAGGTTCTCGATGAAGCTCTGGCAGTCGTCCAGTGAGCCGATCGTGTCGAGAACGAGAATGAAATCGAACGGACCCTCGAGGGCGGCGTAGGTGGCGGGGTCTTCGGCGTCGGCCTCGACGAAGGTGAGGTCCGGATGACGGCCCTTGGCGATCTCGATCTGTGCCGCGCTGAAATCGATACCGACGCCGTGGGACGGGGCGAGTGAGGCGAGCGTATCGCCGATGCCGCATCCGATCTCGAGCACCCGGCGTCCCGGTGGTATCAGAAACCGCAGGTAGCGTTCGTCCTCGTCGTGAAAGAAGGCAGCCTTTTCCCGCCAGCGGATGCGAGAGGCAGCAAACCGGTTGGCATGATCCTGCAGCAAGGCCTTGCGGGACAATGCGAGACGGACAGATGCTGCAGTCGAATCGGCAGGGCAACTGCACGGAAGCGCTGCGTCGCGCTCAGGCAATTCTGAGCTGAGATATGCCATGAAATACCACCAACACCCCTAAAGGTTGCATGATGGCAGAACAGCGGCTGGCATGGCCAGACGAATCTCGCGCGGCGACGTCAACCGCCGCGCAGTGCAATATGGTCAGCGGTGCCTGGGTGAGGCTAAAGCCTTTGCATCGCCGCGAGACGCGACCGCCTTCGTCAGATTCCCAGAATCTTCCTTGCGTTGGCCTTCAGCACCTTCGGCCGGATCTCGTCGCGGATCTCGATCTTGGCGAAGTCTGCGAGCCAGCGGTCCGGCGTGATCACCGGCCAGTCCGAGCCGAACAGCATCTTGTCCTGCAGGATCGAGTTGATGTAGCGCACCAGGATCGGCGGGAAATATTTCGGCGACCAGCCCGAGAGATCGATGTAGACGTTCGGCTTGTGGGTCGCGACCGACAGCGCCTCTTCCTGCCAGGGGAAGGAGGGATGGGCGAGGATGATCTTGAGGTCGGGGAAATCGGCCGCGACGTCGTCCATGTACATCGGGTTGGAATATTTCAGCCGCATGCCCATGCCGCCGGGCATGCCCGAGCCGACGCCGGTCTGGCCGGTGTGAAACAGCGCGATCGCGCCGCCATTGTTGATCTCTTCATAGAGCGGATAGGCCATGCGGTCGTTGGCGTAGAAGCCCTGCATGGTCGGGTGGAATTTGAAGCCGCGCACGCCGTATTCCTCGATCAGCTTGCGCGCCTCGCGGGCGCCCAGCTTGCCCTTGTGCGGGTCGATCGAGGCGAAGGGGATGAGGACGTCGAGATGGTCGGAGGCGGCCTCGATCATCTCGTAATTGTTGTAGCGGCGGAAGCCGGTCTCGCGCTCGGCGTCGACCGGGAAGATCACGGCGGCGATGTTCTTGGAGCGGTAGTAGGCCGCGGTCTCCGGCACGGTCGGCGGATGCTTGTTGGGCGACTTGAAGTATTCGGCCATCTGCGCCTGGAAATCGTCATAGCCGTCGTCGGGGTGGCAGCCGCAGGGCTCCTCGGCATGGGTGTGGATGTCGATGGCGACGACTTTGTCGATATCAGGCAGCTTCAGCTTCGGCATGGGTGTCCTCCCGACGGGTTGCCGAATTGATTATATGATATAACGAACTTGGCAAGGCGTCGTCGAAACAAGGCGTCCTCGAAAGGTCCTGATTTCCCTTGGGATAAATCGGGCCGATCCGGCCGCTTTGACTGTGCATGGGGTTGTTTTCGCGAATTTGTCGGTTCGGAAGCGGGCAGTTAACATTGACATGACCTCCCGCCATGCCTTAAGAACCGCCCCGTCCCGGGCGGTCGTCCGCCGGCGGGAAAAATCTCATTTTGCCACATTCGCGCGTGCCGCAACGGTAGTGCCGAACACGGCCTTTCGAACGTTCAGGATTCCGCCATGAAGGTCCGTAACTCGCTGAAATCGCTGCGCGGTCGCCATCGCGCCAACCGCCTGGTCCGCCGCAAGGGCCGGGTCTATGTGATCAACAAGGTGCAGCGCCGCTTCAAGGCTCGCCAGGGCTGATAACAGGGCTGATAAGCCCTGCCGGTCGCCCCCGCGCGCCCCGCAAGACCACGGCTCACACGAGTTTGACGCCGCCTTTGCTTTGCAAGGGCGGCTTTGCGCGTTTAGACTTTGCCCATGGCAGTGAGATTCCCTCATCCGCGCACTTTGTGTCTGGCGGTCGTGCTGGCAGCCACGGCTCTGGCTCCGGCAGCCGCGCAGCAGGTTGAGCCGCCCGGCAAGCAGAAGAAGCTCCCCGAGGCGCCGGCCAAGCTGCCCAAGGTCGATCGCAACAAGAATCTCGATTTCCTGTTCGGCGCGCTGAAGGCGGCGCCCGACGAGGCCAGTGCCAAGCATGTCGAGGCGCGGATCTGGGCGATCTGGCTGCAGACCCCGAGCGACACCGCGGCGCTTCTGATGGCACGCGCCAAGACCGCGGTCGATGCCAAGAAGATCGAGGTCGCGATCAAGCTCCTGGATTCAGTCATCAAGCTCCGGCCCGACTACATCGAGGCCTGGAACCGGCGCGCCACGCTCTACTACATGCAGAACGATTACGGCCGGTCGCTCGCGGATATCCAGCAAGTGCTGATCCGGGAGCCGCGCCATTTCGGCGCGCTCGCGGGCCTCGGCATGATCATGCAGGAGGTCGGCGACGAGAAGCGCGCGCTGGAGGCCTATCGCAAGGCGCTCGCCGTCAATCCGCACCTCGAGAAGATCCCAGACCAGGTCAAGGCGCTGACCGAGAAGGTCGAAGGTCGCGACATCTAGCGGACAACTCGATCAGCTTTCGAGCGATTGCAGCCCGCGCGGATTAACCACGATCGGAACCGCGTCATCGTGAGCACTATTGCCGGCGCTGCTGCAGGCCTACCTGCATGGCAGGAGCGAAAGCCATGAAGCGTTTGATTCTTGCAGGGTGCTTGCTGCTCGCGTCGGGGACGCTGAGCCTCGCCGACGGACTGTTCTGGGTGGTCGGCAACCGCGCCACCGGAAAATGCAACATCGTGACCAGCAACCCGGTCATCATCGGCGATATCTGGTTCGGCGACGGTCCCTATAAGTCGAGGGCCGATGCCAAGCTTGCCCGTTCGACGATCCGCGCCTGTCCCGCGCTCACGCCGGACGAGGAAAAGGACGAAGACGGGACGAACTAGCCGCGCTCAATGCAGGACGCTGCCACCGCGCTCGATCAGGCCGCGGTCGGCGGCTGCGGCGTAAGCCTTCGCCAGCTCCGCCTCGAGATGCTCGTTGATCAGCAGCAGCGCCCGCACGGCACCGCGCAGGTCGCCGTTGCAGCTCGCGACGATCTCGTCGATTGCAGTGTCGTTCGATCTGAAGCTCATCGAAAATCCTCCGGTTCAAACCAGGACAAGTTCTGCCGGTCTTTCCCCAGCCCCTGAGGTTGCGAGGAGGATCGGCGCCCACCCGCGCCTAGATGGCGGAACCGACCATGGCGATTATATGGAAGCCGCGATGACGGCCGCATGAAGCTGTCGGGGGCTTGCGCGCCCGTGTGGAATAATGTTGATTCCATTGGGTTTTTACGTTCCGCAATTGTGCACATATCCACAGCCCCGGCGTTTTTAGTGGAAGACGCAAGAGCCGGTGGAACGAAACTGCCGCCCATAAGGTCCGTAACTGCCCTGTGCCCAGGATCTCCCGGATTCTCTCAATGATCGTGATGTCAGTCGTGACGGCGCTGGTTCTGCTGGCGCTGGTCACGCAGGCCGGAATCGTCGCCGTGCAACGCGCCTTTCCGCCGCAAGGCGAGATGGTCGAGGTCGACGGCGCGACGCTGCACGTCGTCGACATCGGCCCGCGCGATAAGGCCTTGCCGATCGTGATGCTGCACGGCGCGAGCTCCAATCTCGAAGCGATGCGGCGCCCGCTCGGCGACCTCCTCGCCAGGGATCATCGCGTCATCCTGGTCGATCGTCCCGGTCATGGCTGGAGCACGCGGGCGCGGCGCCAGGATTCGACGCCGCAGATCCAGGCGCGGATGATCGACGAGGCGCTTCATAAGCTCGGCATCGAGCGCGCGGTCTTCGTCGTGCATTCCTGGAGCGGCGCGCTCGGCGCGCGGCTTGCGCTCGATCATCCCGGCCGCGTCGCCGGCCTCGTCATGCTCGCGCCCGTCACCCATCCCTGGCGCGGCGGCGTCGGCCGTTACAACGAGATCATCGCGACGCCGGTGATCGGCCCGCTGCTCGCCTACACCATCACCCTGCCGCTCGGCTATTTCGTCGCTGAAGCCGGCGCGCGCAACGTGTTCCTGCCACAGACGATGCCCGATGGTTTCGTGCAGGATTCCGCGACGCCCCTGCTGCTGCGTCCGCGCGAGTTCATCGCCAATGCCTATGATCTGGTGACGCTGAAGGAGGCGGTCGCGGCGCAAGCTCCGCGCTATGGCGAGATCAAGGCCCCGGTCACGATCATCGCCGGCGAGCCCGACAAGACGGTGAGGACCAGCATCCACGCCCGCCCATTCGCGGCCCTGGTGCCCAATACGAAGCTGATCGTGCTGCCCGATCTCGGCCACATGGTGCAGAACGCCGTGCCGGATCGCGTCAAGGCGGAGATCGAGACGATGATCGGGAGAATCGTCCCGGCACAGGCGGCGGCTGATGAGAGCGGAATTCTCCCGTAGCCCGGATGGAGCTTCCGCCGTCGCTCGCAGAGCGAAGGCGGATGCGTAATCCGGGACCGCTCGCCCGGCATCTTGCACCGTCCCGGATTGCGCTCCGCTCCATCCGGGCTACTGGACTGCGCCTGTGTCGCCCGCTGTCAATCCACGCGCGCAAAAATATTCCGCTTTACCGAAATTCGGTTTTGTCGTATGTGTCGCCC
The DNA here is from genome assembly GCF_006658625.1 of Bradyrhizobium sp. UNPF46. Lineage (NCBI taxonomy): Bacteria > Pseudomonadati > Pseudomonadota > Alphaproteobacteria > Hyphomicrobiales > Nitrobacteraceae > Bradyrhizobium > Bradyrhizobium sp. UNPF46. Next base: position 80 of record NZ_LFJB01000103.1, on the reverse strand, counting down.
ATCCCGGCTCACCCAAGAGGGGCGACTTGTGGTCGTCTTGTTCGCGAGCCGGGCTTGCGGTGGACGCGGCAGCGTCGGCA